>DASQIU010000077.1:0-22600 GCA_035631395.1 Daejeonella sp.
AACAAAGGTTGAGGAAGGCCATCAGTAGAAATTCCGGCCAGATTGCCGAAAACGAAGGTGTAAATAATGGTGGTAAAAATGGGTTGAATAAAGAACCACAGGGGGCCCAGGATGGTTTGCTTATAGAAAGATACAAAATCACGACGCACCAGCAACCAGAGTAGGTCGCGATACTCCCAGGTGCTTTTTAGTTTCAGGTCAAATAAAGGGTTGTGGGCGTTTATTTCCCAGTGTTGTTCGTATTTTTCAGAAGTGTCTTTAGGTAGAGTTTCAGAGTGCATAGTAAACTATTCTTGAGGAACCAATAGTTTTTGTATTTTTTGAAAATAGGCCTGGTAATTGAAATGCTCTATACACAGTTTTTGAATGGCTTGGGCCTCAGTTTCAGTACGTGGGTGGTTTAAGTTTTTACGGATGGCTTTGATGATGGATTGTTTTTCTTCGGGATGAACAAGCGTACCTAATTTTCCGTCTAAAAGCGCCTGCACACTGCCATCCTGATTGCCGCCAATCACTTTACAACCACAGGCTGCGGCTTCAATAAAAACAATACCGAACCCTTCTTTGCGGCTGGGCATGATAAATACATCGGCCAGTAAAAAGTGCTTGCTGATTTCTTCTTCGGGTAAAAAGCCGGTTAGGGTAATATGGGTTTCCAGTCCTAACTTTCTGATCAATGCTTGTAAGCGATCCTTTTCTTTTTCATCGGCTTTGCCGGCAAGTAAATAATGGATGGAGGGAAAACTTTTTATAAGTTCAGGCAAGCACTCAATAACCAGATCATAGCCTTTATAAAGATCGTGAGAAGATAAACGGGCCAATGTAAATATAACAGGTTGGCTGGCATGTAAATGATAGCGGTATAGCAAGTTAGCCGGTTTTATAAAGCTTTTGGGTATTTCCAGATAGGGGTTCAGGCAATTAGGAAGTATGGTAATCTGGCGGGAATCAACCTGGTATAAATCCTGTAGCTTTTGAGCAGTATAGCTACTTACTGCCCAGATCTCGCAATTTTTTTTCAGGAAAGTACTTTTCCATTTGCGGATACTGCGCCATAGTTCTGTGCCATGTGCATAGATAATGATGCGGGTTTGGGGAGAGAAAAATTTAATTATTGCCGCTACCAATAAAAGGTTAATGTGGCTGAGTATGACCACATCCGACCTAATTCCTGTTACTGCCGCGGAGATAATAAACTGGGTTCTGTGACCTGTAAATGCTTTGAAATTAGGCCTGTCGATATACCTGGAATCCCGTTCAGCAGGCCGGTCGTACATAGAAAAAACTTTAAATCGGCTCAACTGGAAACTCATGTCAAATAAAACGCGACTTACTATGCGACACATTTCTTCTATTCCTCCCGCAAGACTAAAAGTCCGGAGCGTTAGAAAGAGTACTTTGGGAGAGGAAGTTTTTTGCGAGGGCATTTAGTTTAGAAGTTTAGATTCTGTGGAATTCGTTTAATTCGTGTTTTATTTCGTTTTTCGTCTGTCGTCCTTCGTGTTTGAGATGTTAGTGTGTAATTCGGTAATTCGTGTTTTTTAGTTTAGAAGGTTTAGTGTTTAGAATTCGGGTGAATTCGCTTAATTAGTGCAATTCGTGTTTTTCAATTTCTGCTTTTTAGTTTAGAAGTTTAGTGGTTAGTTAGAGTTTAGAATTCGCCGTTCAAATTTCTGTCATGTTGAGGAACGAAACATCTGTTAATTAAGAACATTGAACTTGGAGATTCCTCATTCTTCGGAATGACAAGATGAACGCTTATCGTTTTTGAATTCGTGGGAATTCGCTTGATTCGCGAAATTCGTGTCTTTCTCTTTCCATGGCTTCGCCGCGTCAGTCCCAATTTTGGTTATCAGACTGATAAAGGTGATAAGAGTATTTTTCGCTTTACAGCTTTTATTCTATCGGTTCTAAAAACACTGTTGGTATTTGTATTAAAATAAAATGTCCGGTGTGCTCAATTTTTAGCATCACTTTTTTCTCCGAACGGAATTCTACCAATTGGCCGGTTAAACCCTGCAAAGTGCCGGCTTTTACTCTAACCTGTGTGCCTTTTTCAAGTTTATAATCAATTACATCCAGCTCGGCTTCTGTGGCCATCAATAATTTAAGTTGTTCAATTTGCCTTTGTGGCATGGTAGCTACCCGACCGGAAAAATAAAGAAAGCGGCAAACGCCCCGGGTGCTTAAAACTTCTGTTTTCTGATGTTCTGATATTTTTATAAAAACGTAGGATTTGATTAAAGGCTCTTCCACCCATTTTTTTCGATCGCTCCAAACTTTAAGCTGCCGGCATAAGGGCAAATAAGCTTCAATCCCCTTACGGGATAAAAGCTCAGTTACCTTTTTTTCTGCCCGGGGATTGGTATAAACGGGATACCAATTGTATTGATTGCTGTTTATCATAGGTGCAGGTTCAGTTTTTTTTTAACAATTGGCTTAAGCGCCACCATTTGGAGGATTTTTTGTCATCATAATAGTTTGAATAAGAATATCCGGTATAATCAGAATAATAGTAATTAGTGGAATGAGAGCTGGCATAATTGGTAGAATAATACCGGCTGTGTAAGGCATCGTCGGTAAAAGCATTTAAGACTACAGCTAAATTGTTTAATCCATATTCTCTGGCTATTCTTTGCGGTACAGAGGCCGAAGTATATTTAGAAACGCCAGAGCGAATAATATATAAGTTAATATCGGCCTGCCGCACAATGGGAATGGCGTCAGAAACTAAGCCAACTGGTGCGGTATCAATTAAAATGAAATCATATTTCTCTTTTAGCCGGAGTACAAGCTGCTGCATTCTAACGTGATGCAAAAGCTCGGAAGGGTTTGGCGGTATTGGTCCGGAAGGGATAAAATCCAGGTTTTCCACATCGGTTTTGTAGGTGATCGTTTCTAAGTTTTCCTGGCCGGAAAGGTAGGAGCTTAAACCAGCCTGATTGTTGATGTTAAAGGTTTTGTGCAGTTTGGATCGACGCAGATCTGAAGCAACCAGTACTACCTTTTTTTCAATCAAGGCTAAAGTACTGGCCAGGTTAACGGTTACAAATGATTTTCCTTCGCCGGCAATTTCGGAAGTCACACAAATTACTTTGCTTTTTTCTTCACTGGCTAAATAGCTCAAATTGGTGCGCACCGATCTGACCGATTCTGCAAAAACCGATTTAGGTTTTGCCAGTGATAATATCTGCCGGTTTTCTTTATCAATATAATGAGGGAAACGTCGGATAATGCCAATAATTGGAATACTGGTTAGGCTTTCTACCGTTTCTTTATCATAGATATAGGGATTAATGATGCGGATAATTAAAATGATACCGATGCCACTGGCAAAGCCAAAAAACAGGGCATAAGTATAAGTTTTGGCCGGAAGCGGCGATATCAGATAGCCCGGAGCCGCTTCTTCTATGCTGGTTGCTCCTGGAATTACAGCCGCCTTACTAATTTGTGCCTCCAGCTTTTTCTCAGAGAGGTATGAAAATACTTTTTGATTGATGTCAAAAACAGACTGTAGATTTACAAAATCCCTTTCTGCACTGGGTAACGAATTTAGGCCCTGTTGGGCCAAGCCAATTTGCGTATCGATATAGCGCTGGTTTTTTTGATTACGCTCTCTGGCTTGCTGAATATTGTTGATAACAGCTTTTTTGACTTCCGCGATTTGGTTATCTAATTCGGTAACCGGCTGCGACTGTGGATGATACTGAAGTAACTTTTTATCTCGTTCAAAAATTAAGGTATTTAACTGGTTCACCAGGTTAGAAAGGAAACTCCCAGCTGATTCTTCTATGTTAAAGTTGAGACTTACCTTGTCTTTGTTGTTGCTTATTTGTTGCTCCAACTGGTTAATGGCTAGTTCTTCGAGCTTAAGGGCGCTTTTCTGGGTTTCTTGTTGAGTTAGTTTGTTTAAACTGAGTTGGGTATTGGTATTGATATCTACCAGGCGGTTATGTTTTTTAAATTGTTCAAGTGCAGAGCCTGACTGGCGTACCTGATCGGCCAGAAATTTGAGCTGACTCTCAATAAACTCGATGGTTTGCGAGGCGGCCAGACTTCGCTGATAAGCATCGTAATGCACATATTCTTTTACAATGGCGTTTAAAATGTCGGCTGCAAAATAGGGGTTGGCATCATTTTGTGCCAGTAAAAGCACATTAGAGCCTTTGCCTGCTTCCCGCATGCTAAGACCTCCAGCTACACGACCTAGAAAATCCTGTTTGGTGTTAAATTTAAAGCTATATAAGGAACCCCAGGCAGCTGTGCTACTTTTTACTCTGAAAGTTATACCCGGTACCCGGATGGTATCGCCATAATGATATAATTGCTGACTATCCTTTGTCTCATTTTGCCAGTTAAGCTCAAAGGTATTCTGGTCCATGTTACGGATATTGAACATTTCCTGGTTTGGGCTCAACGTGTCTTGCCAAATAATTTCTATGGGATAAGGAACAGCCGGATAAGTTTCTGTGGTACGTAAGCGGCCTTTCAGATAGTAAGAAATTTTATAGTTGAGGCGGGAGATCGCATTAAGCAAAACCGGTTTAGACTGAATAACATAAGTTTCAGATTGTAGCTTATTAGTGCGGTCGTAAAAGTTATTGACTTTTAGAAGTTCAGTTATCTCCGATTTTTTTTCGTCAAATTTTAGCGAAGCCGTTGTGGAATAAAAAGGAGGGGTGTACCATAAATAAACGTAAGAAATAATCAATGCAATTATTACCGAACCTGTAATCCAGTACCATCGGCTCAATAAAATTTTGAGAACCTTTTTGTAGTCAATTTCCTGGTTGGCTAACTGGGTATCGCGTAATAATTCACTTTTCATTTTTTGGCAATATTGTAGATGATGAGCGCAAAATTTACGATGAGCAGAGCAGGCTGTAGCAAGGCCGATGTCCGATTTATTCTTTCGGTAGCGTTATGACTGGCCAGAGGTTCTATATAGACAATGTCGTTATATTGCAGCCTGAGTTTAGGATTTGCCAGGCTGTTGATGTTTTTGAGGTTAACGTAGATGATTTCCGGTTTGGACCGGTCTCCACGAATAATTTTTAAAGTTTTGGGGTCGGCTTTCGGGCTTAAGCCGCCCGCCTGGCCGATCATGTCAATAAGTGAGGTATTTTCATTTTCGAGTAAATAAGCACCTTGTTTTTCAAATTCGCCCAATAGAGTAACTTTCAGGTTTACAATAGACAGATCGATAATGGGTTCTTTCAGGACATTTTGTTTATACAATGATTGTATTTTATTGGCAGCTTCCTGGCGGGATAGACCAGCTACTATTACTTTGCCTATTGCCGGAAGGGTAACCCCGCCATCTGTTTCTACCCGGAATGTGGTTCCTTGTAAGGGTGGGGTTTTAGCATCGGTAGCGGCTATATAGTTTATATCCTGAAGGTTCCGTATAGCCAGCACATCCAATGGCCTGATGCGATAAAAATCGGTTTGTGTAATTGAATTTACTACATATACGGTTTGTAGGGTATCTGTTACCGAGTCAGATTTACTGGTAAATAAGGCATTCCGGTATCGCATAGAACAAGAAGAAAGCATCAGTAGCATAAGTAGGTAAGTAAAATATCGATGTTCTTTTAGTAAGTCCCTGATCATGTAAGTTGAATCTTGATTTAAAATAGTTATATAATATTTTAATTACAAATTTAATATCATTTGATTATTTTAAATTTTTTCGCGAAGTGAAATAAACTAAGGGTTAGCTGTTTAGTTCCTGAGAAAATTTTGCACAACTCTTACACATTTCCATTGCTGTCTAAACAAATAGTTTAAAAAATCTATTTGCTATTAATTTATAGGCATTTGGATATGTTTCAGGGACTTTACGAGATACTCTATTATTTACCCATTATCGGGTTTTCATCTCTCCTGGTTTTTTTGCTGGTTCCCTCAATTATATATGTAGCCAACCAGTATCAGTTGTTTGATAATAATCAGGAAAAACGTAAAAAACACTGTTATGGAATTTGCCGCTTAGGCGGAATAGCGATTTTTTGCAGTATGGTTATTACTATGCTTTTGTTTCCTGGTGTAAATGAAATCCAATCCATTAATTATCTGATTATTGCCTGTATGATGATTTTTGCCATGGGTTTGAAAGACGACCTGTGGGGAGTAAATCATGGAACTAAGTTTTTTATCCAACTTTTGGTGGCCTTTATGATAGTAATGCTGGCAGATGTTAGATTAAGCAGTATGTATAATATCTTTAATATTCAGGAGCTTAATATGGGGGAAAGCCTGGGTTTATCCATCCTGGTTATCATTTTTATAGTTAATGCTTTTAATTTAATTGATGGCATTGATGGTTTGTTGGGGATTACCTCAGTATTAGTAGGTTTAACCTTTGCCCTTCTTTTTATATCTATGAACCAACCAGCTTATGCAAGCCTGGCTTTTTCTATGACCGGGGCCGCTATTGGTTTTCTGAGATTTAATATTTTACCGGCCAAAATTTTTATGGGCGATGCAGGTTCATTGCTCCTGGGACTGATTGCCGCCATTTTGAGCATCAAGTTTATAGAGCTAAATAATGTTGGGGGAGATCAGGTTGTACATTTTAACTCAGCACCGGCCATTGCGGTGGCTGTGCTGATTTGGCCCATATTTGATACCATCAGGATATTTATTTTGCGCATTATCAATAAGAAATCACCTTTTATAGCTGATGATAATCATTTGCACCATCGTATTTTGAAGCTTGGCTTGACTCATTTCCAAGCTACATTTTTAATTACCTGCATTTATGCCGGAATCATTTTATTGGCTTTCCATTTCAGGTATCTAAGTAACACCAGGATTTTGGGAATGCTACTGATAATATGTGTGCTGTTAAATATGAGTTTAAATTTTTTGACCAGTTTCAGTCAGCGCCGGGTTGGAATCCCGGTTTAAATATTGGTTTTACCAATTCGAGGAATAAGCTGATTTTTTATCTGCTGATTTATTCTCCAGAAGGCTTCCGAATGTTGATTTGTCTTTTCCGCTCACGAATTTCGAAGGTGACATCTGCTTCACGACTTTCCATCAGGTCTGCTGTAAAAGTATCCTGAAGTACACGGAATTCCTCTGTGAAAACTTTCTCGTTAATTTTGATGATGTACTGATCCGCGGGCAGGTTCAGGGAAAAATTTCCATCATAATCAGTAAGAGTTGAATACGTTTCGCCTTTTGAATCAATGGCGGTAATGCGGATATTGGCCGGGTTAAAGGTTTGTTTACTAAAAGGATCTTTGACCATGTTTAGTCGGCCACTCAAGAATCTGCTTTGCTGAAAAGGAATATACCAGTTGGCTTTTTCTTCCAGGTTTAGAGTTTGCCGGGTTCCATTTTTGGCTATCCATCCTTTCAGGCTATTGGTTTTTTCCAACTCCAAAGAATATTTGTCTGTTTTGATGTTTTTATAGAAAATCTCTCCATTTTTATTGGTGATAAATGGCTGATTTTGAATCCGGATATCGGCATTGGGAATAGCTTCATCTCCCTCATCAAAGACATTATTATTATTGTGATCTTTAAAAAGCACCACTTTTAAACTCCGGTATTTTTGCAATCCTGGTAAGGGAAGCGTAAAGTTTTTGCGGACGCTTAGGTTTAAATAGTTCGTATTATTTTGACTGAAGTTTTGACTGCCATAGAACCGAAGGGATAAGCCTTGTTTTTTCAGGTCTACATTTAAATCTACCCGGGCGGAATAGATTTTATAGTTGCTGGCTATATCATTTGAGTAGTTTACTTCCACGCGGGTATTTAAAATCGATTTGAAGAAATTCAGATCCGCATAAGGTGATAGCTGATAGCGGTTAGTTTTTGTCCCGGTATTTAAGTAAGACAACAGTTCTGCATAATAAAAGGGACCTTTATCTAATCTAAAGCTTAGGCCCAGTGCTTTGGTTTGGAGGGTTCCAAATGTATTAAAGCTATAAACCGGGTTAAAATTTGCGTTATCAGCTAAAAAGTTTCTGGATAAATTGGCCGAAAGGGAAAGGTTTAGATTCTCAAAAATACCTAATCCGGTGTTCAGATTAAGTTTATGAGAGCGGAATTGCATGCTGGTGCTGCTATCTTGTAATTGATTGACCACCGAGGCTGTTAAGGCTAAATTATTCCTCCGACGGTTAAAGCCAGTCCGAATACCATACTCACTGGACTTTCCGCCAAATAAATAAATGAATTGGTTAGAATCCAATGTACTTACCGAACGTTGGGTGTAATCAGCAATAGCGCCTCCGAAAAAGCTTTTAGCCACCAGTCTGATTTCATTCGATGACCGGCTTACTCCACGTTCCATGCCCGGAAAACTTTTAGAAGTTAGATTATTGGTTGATCTGAGGTTAAAAACGGAAGAGGAATAATTATAGTTAAGCCCCGCAGTATAACCATTTTGGTTGATTTTTTCCTGGGGTAACTGTACAGACTCAAGCCCTAAACCGCTATAGATGGCTAGATTGCTGGCTTTGCCAAACGCCAGGTCGTATTCAAGGATGTTTGTAAGGCTGTTGGTTTTATTAAGCTTGTCGAGGTTTAATTCGCTTTTGTTAATAAGAACTTTGTTTTTGCCAGTGCTTAATTCCTGGTTTAGACTAAATTGATTCGCATCGCCTATACGGCTTTTAACCCCCAATGCATTAAAGCGATATCCTTTACCAGTATAAATTAGCCTGGCTCCGGTACCATTTATTAAAAAGTTGCTAAACTCAGTTTGATCGCCAACAGAAATTTTCCATTGTTTTGAAATATAGTCCATATTGGCATAACGGCCAGAACCCGAACTTGAAGATGAAAAGTCGTCAGAGCGAAAGTTGAAAGAAAAAGAACGTGTATTGCTCAGGGGCACATTCCCCGAACTGTTAATGTAATAAAGTTGCTGCTGCCGATTAGTAAAATTCTGAGAAACCAGCTCTACCGACAAAGGCATGGTGTACCAACGGGAAGGGTTTTCGCGAAAAATAGTGTTGGTGCTGTAAATTCGTTGAACCAGTCTTTGCTGGTGTTTTGCGGCATCAAAAATTTCGATTTCAATTTCCTGAGGCTTAAATTCTTCTAAATAGCGTGAATCAGTAATAATACCTACCTGTATCACGGTATCAGCGCCTGCCGGCAATTGAATCCGTGTATTGCGTTTCGAAATGGTTAAGTTCAGGTTGGTGTTAAAATTCAGGCTTAACTCTTCAGTTATGTTTCCGTTGTTGGACAGGGCTATCTGGAAATAAGTTTCTTTGTTGATCCGGTTAAGCATTGTCTCCGGACTTATTAGGGATGACTTCCATTTGGAATTAGCCTGTACCAGAGCTAAGTAATTGAAAGTATTTTTTTTATTATTCCCCACCATATTTACTGCCAGGGAAATAGAATAAGGTTTATTACTTAAAGTATTATGGGCGGCAGCTATTCGAAGCGGTATTTCGAGGGTTTGGGCCGGTTCCAATTGGTATACTTTACGATTATCAAAAAGCGATTGCCAACCTTCGGGCAAGATAAGTTCCAAACCAAATACCTGCTTAACCGATGAAGTATTAGTTAAACTTACCCGGTTAAAACTAAAAGCATTCCCATTTTGGATAACCGTATCCTTTAAAAAAGAAACCTGGATACTCTCAGGTGCCAACTGAGCCTGTGCCCTGGATAAAGCCAGGCAGGTAATAAAAAGGACAAAAATCCTGATGATATTTGAATTTATGGACGACAAGATATTCCGTAAAGATATGGCTTTAAGATACGGTCTTGCAATATAATAATTTGCCCAAAAAACGGATACAATTCCATTTTTGGGCAAATTAAATTTAGCTTCAGGTACCGCTGATGGTATAAGTAATCCCGATAGTATAATCGCCGCCAGAGGCGTAATCAAATCCGGGAGTTAGTTTGTAATCTATGCCAATGGTGTTAGAACCCTTTGGGTTTTTAACGGCCGATGTGCCACTTAATGACACCGCAGTGATAGTTAATGGGGCATAAACGCCGGATCCGTTCTTTTTAAACTGTACGACGGTGGAGGGCATCGGGTTGGCTGCATCTCCTCCCGTAAAATTTGTAGAACTTGCACTGATATTTATAAACCAGGGTCGGTTTGATTTATAACTTAAAATTACCGCATTTAATTTTTCAATGCCGGTAGTAAGCAGCGCAACATTGGTTGTGAAATCAAAATCAATGCTGCTTCCGGTGGTTACCGATAAATCTAAGGCTTCCGGAATTTTGGCAGTAACTGTTGTGTTCACTGAAGATTGGGCTAATACTACACCCTGTAGTAAAACCCAGAAACCCAGGACTAATACAACTCTTTTCATATTTGATATATAAAAAAAGGTTAATAAGTAGAGAGCGTTAACTTATTAACCTTTTGATGATAAAAACTTTTAAAAACCTGGCTTAAAGCCTGTTTTATTGGTTGGTAATGGTATAAGTAATACCAAGGCTATAATTACCAGGACCATAGTTGTATCCTGGATTCATCTTATAATCTAAAGAAAATGTACCGGCACCTCTTGCCTGAGCTGTAGAGCCACCTAAAAATGTGGCCGTTTCAGTTAAAGGTGTAAATGTGTTTACACCAGTAAAGCTGTATTGAAGTGTGGTAGCTGGCATAGGAGTGCTTGCATCGCCGCCAGTAAAGTTAGCTCCGTCTGCTTTGATAGATACAAACCAAGGTTTGTTTGAACGGAACATAAAGTCCACAGCATTTGTATTGGTAATGCCCTTATCTAAGGTGGTAATATTTGAGAAGTCGAAATTTGAAGTAGTTTGAGATGTTACGGCCAGATCCAATACCTCCACAATAGAGGTGGTTACTGTAGAAGTAGGAGCAGCAGTAGGCGTTGCAGGAACAGCAGCAGAAACGACTGTGCCTAATGGAACCCGTGTAGCAGGGATCTGAGCTTTTGCAGTGCTAACCAGCCCGATAGTGATCAGAGCGAAAATTGAAGTGGAAAGTAATATTTTTTTCATGACTTGGAGTGTTTAAGTTTTGATTGATTTGATGGTTCTAAAATTGTTACTATAATTTACTGATGGTATAGGTAATGGTCATAGCATAATCTGAGGCCGGCCCGTATGCATAACCTGGGTCTAATCTGTAGTCTACCTTAATAGTAGAAGTTCCACGAGGATTTTTAGAACCGGCTGTTCCACTTAAAGCGGCATCTGTTGTTGAAAGTGGCAGGTATGTTCCGCCGTCTGCATTTTTAAATTTAATTACGGATGCAGGCATAGGGGTAGTAACATCGCCACCTGTAAAATTAGCGGCATTGGCTTTTACGCTTACAAACCAGGGTTGATTGGATTTAGATGTTAAGGTAACCGCGTTTAACTGTTCAATGCCGTTGTCCAGTTTGCTCATATCATTGAAATCAAAAGTCAGGGCATTACCACTAGATACAGTCAAGTCTATAATTTCAGAAATTTTTACTGCAAAAGTTCCGGTGGCTGTTTTTGTTTGAGCTTTGGAAGTGGCAGCATAGAATAGAACAATTGATAGCGTTACTAGAATTAATTTTTTCATTTTTTTTAAGCTGTTAAGTTTAATTTGGAGAGCGTTAACTTAGCTGCTATGCTCCCTTTAAGGCAAAGGGTATGCCAGTTGATTTTTTCACTTAAAAAAGGAATAAACCGGGTTTTAAAATTTTTTATCTGTGGATTATTGTCAACAAAATACCCAATTTGGGGAATTTGTTTCCCTAAATGATCAAAAAAAAGCAAGAAATAACAAGATAAATGGGTGTTCAGATGAATGATCCTGATGCAGGATCGGATTTCTAAACCCTATCCTTAAAATCATGAAAGTTTTATTTCAGGCTTAAGGAAAGTATATGGGAATTTTAAAGTTACTGAGGCGAAGTAGTATATATAACCTGGATAGTAGAATCCCGACTGCTTTGCGGTGAATTTTTAATTTCAGATAATCCCGGTAAGGTTTCTACATGCAGGCCCCATTTCTGATTAGAAATGACGAAGGCCTGCGCAGGGTCTTTTAATTCTGCCTTTTTCTCAAAATTAGGAATGGCACTTTCAACAGTGGTTTTAGAAGAGTTTTTAGCAAGCTGAATGATGGCATAAGAAGGAATGCGTACTCTTATTTCAGTGCTTGCTACCCGGTTGCCTACAGCAGGTTCCTGAGCCTGGCTTAATAAAGCCACACTCATGAAAAAAGTAAATATTGCTGCCTTTAGGAACATAGCCTCTTCTACGGCAGAGGGAAATAAAAGGTTGCATATTTTACTTGTAGTTTATGTTTTTAAGGAAATACTCTACAGGTTACTAATAGTGTAAATTACCTGCAAATTATAATCAGTAGCCGGAGGGTAAATATAACCGGGGTTTATCTTAAAATCGATACTCCCAATGCCCCTTCCCCGGTCTAGCTTGGCAGAGCTTGAGCCCATCAATATTTGTTCGGTGTCGGACAAATTAATATAGGCCATACCTGATCCATTTAAACGGTATTGGATCACAGAGGCTGGCATAGGTGTAGAAACGTCTCCACCGCCGAAATAAGGGTTGGCAGCTTTGATAGTGGCAAACCAACTTTTGTTTGATTTATAAGTAATGATACTGGCATTCAGCAATTCAAGGCCATTATCCAGTTTTACCGACTGGTTGAAATCTGCCGTTACACTAGCGCCGCTACTAAGTTCTAGCTCTAAAACCGTAGGAATAGTGATGGTGATAGCTTTTGTCAGATATCGGTTTTGCGCAGCTGCTTGGGTATATATAGCTATAAAAAAAAGTGCAAAAAGACAGGGTAGAATGTTTTTTCTCATGATTAATACTGGCAAAACCGAAAATGAAGAGTAAGCGTATGGGTGCCGGGCGCCTGGGTAAAATCTGGAAGAGGAAGCCGGGTAATAGTTAGCACATGGTTTACGCCTTTTTTATTGTTAGCTTCTGCTATCTCCTGATAGGAGCCTGATAAAGGAATTGATACCGGCGAGGTACCCCGGTTACTGGCCGAAATGGTAAATGTGTTTAGCGGAATGGGCGTATTGGGCAGCGTACCGCTATAACTGATCTCTCCGGCAATGTAGAGTCTGTACTGGTTTGAGGACATTACATTGACCGTAATGCTTGATGAAGCCTGGGAGATGTCAAAATCGCTGGCGTTACTGAAAGTAAAAGTAGTGTTACCAGTAACAGTTAAATTATTGTTTTTATTATTTGGACCATTGTCAACACATGGAGATGGATCTGGTGGTCTCACCTGGGCCAGGCTAATATGTACTGAAAAAATTAGTGTCAGAAATAATAGGAAAGAAAATTTCATGCTCCGGCTTTGCTTTTAAGGAAATGAATGCGTCGAAATTAATTAGGAAGGTTTTAATATTCAAACATCCAGCCAAACTTAATATCTTGTCAGCAAATTATGGTAAACAACTAGGAGTTTATTTTTAATGATCTGTTACAAATACTAAAAAATTTAAAGGTTTTTTTATTTCAGTACCTTGCTATTTAATTTTTTATTTATCATTACACCTTAAAATCCAAAATAGGTTTTGATGATATACTTGTTTTATTTTTCCTGGCAATGAAACCCATTCAATTAATTTGCAAATATTTTTGCGTTGCTATTCTGCTACTGTTTTCAGTTCAGGCAATGGCACAGCGTATTAATGTAAATCCAACTATTTTAAGTTTTAATGCTAATGCAGGTACAACCTCTACCCAGGTAATAACCATTGCTAACCTGTCTGATAAGAAACAGGCTTATCAGTTATCGCTGGGTGATTGGTTGCGGGATAGTGTAGGCGGCCATAAATATTTCCCGCCGGGAACTTTGGACCGCACCTGTGCTCCTTGGATCTCTTTTGATAATGCCGTGGTGGAAATTGAGCCACAAAAATCAAGAGATGTGCGGGTAACTATGAATGTGCCTTCAGATCCCAAAGCAGTTAGCGAAATGAAATGGGCCATGATCTTTATTCAGAATGTGTTGGAGCAAACCGGCGATGAGAATAAGGAAGGGAAATTGAAAGCTACTATCCGGGAGGTTTACCGTATCGGGATTCACGTGTATCAAACCCCAATCAATGCCAATTATAAAGAAGCCCGGGCAATATCCATGCAGCCTGATAAGAAGGAGAAAAATCTGTATCATTTTACCATGCAAAATACAGGCAAGGCTATGCTGGAGTGCAAAGTGCGCCTGGTGCTGACCAGTCTGAGCGATGGTTCTGAAACTAAACTGGAGGAGCAAGAGTTTCCGGTTTTCCCCGGCGGAAAACGGATAGTGCAATTATTAATACCTCCTACGGTAGCTAAAGGAAAATATTCTATGCTGGCCGTTTTAGAATATGATAACGATATGCCACTGGAAGCTATTGAAACCAATGTGGAAATTAAATAAAGCAAAGTGATTTTCGATTTTAAAATACTACCTCCCGGAATTTTTTCGGGAGGTTTTTTTGTGCCATGAGTTAAGTTGGAATCGTCTTTCGTTTATCGTCTTTCGTTTATGTAAAATTCGTCTAATTCGTGTTTTCGTTAGATGTCGCCCCTATGGGGCTAAAAAAACCAGGTATTGGTTTTCTATAAATATATCATCTTCTATAAATATATTATCCCTCCGGGATTTTTGATTTCATAAATTCATTTAATTCTTGGAATTCGTGATTATTGCTATTTGTGAAATTCGTCTAATTCGTGTAATGTATCCTTCACGTTGTTCTTTATTGTTGAATTCGTGGAATTCGTGTTTTTTTATTCAACTTTGACAGCTATTACATAAATTGAATATTACGATATAAAATATGAGAGTTGCTATTAATGGTTTCGGGCGTATTGGGCGTATTTGCTTGCGTACCATGCTTCAAAAACCGGGTATTGAGGTAGTAGCCATTAATGATATTGCTAATACTGCTACGTTGGCCCATTTGTTTAAATACGATTCAGTGCACCGGCGGTTTAAGGGTAGTGTGCATGCGGAGGATGGTCAACTGATTGTTGATGCCAAACCCATTCAGGTTTTGTCTGAAAAAGATCCGGCAAAACTTCCCTGGGCAGAGCTAAATATTGATCTGGTGGTAGAATCAACCGGAAAATTTACCTCCCGGGAGAAAGCTTCAGCGCATTTGATGGCGGGGGCCAAACAAGTTATTATTTCGGCTCCTTCGGCAGATAAAGATATTCCTACGGTGGTATTGGGGGTTAATGATAATGCTATCAATCTGCAGGAAAAGTTGTTGTCTAACGCATCCTGTACCACCAATAATGTGGCCACCATGGTCAAGGTTTTGGATGATAATTGGGGAGTGGTGAACGGTTATATTACCACGGTGCATTCCATGACCGGCGACCAGAACCTGCACGATGCTCCTCATAAAGATTTGCGGCGGGCCCGGGCGGCATCGGCTTCTATTATTCCAACCACAACCGGTGCGGCCAAGGCCATTACCAGTATTTTTCCGCATCTGGAAGGGAAATTGGGCGGAGCGGGCATCCGGGTTCCGGTTTTAAATGGTTCGCTGACCGATTTTACCTGTCTGCTGAAAAAGCAACCTACAGTAGAAGAAATTAATGCAGCTTTTAAATCGGCTTCTGAAGGCAGTATGAGAAATGTTTTGGAGTATACTGCCGATCCGATTGTTTCGGTAGATATTCTGGAAAATCCACATTCCTGCATTTTTGATTCTAAATTGACTTCGGTAGTTGGGGGCCTGACTAAAGTAGTGGGTTGGTATGATAATGAATATGGTTATTCCAGTCGTTTGGCCGATTTGGTTGAGAAAATTGCACTTCTAAACAATAAATTAAAAATAGCCTGATGGTCAAGTTTATCAACGCGGAAGAAGTTTTGGCTTTGAGAAGTGCTGTTCTAAGGGGACATAAACCGCTGGCGGAATGTGTCTTTCCGGGCGATGACTTGGCAGAAACTTTTCATCTGGCTTATTTTAAGCATGAGGAAATTGTTTGCGTGGCCAGTTTTTATGCCCAGCCGCATGAAAAGTTTCCGGGAAGGGGTTATCAGCTCCGCGGCATGGCCACTGCAGAAAATTACCGCGGGCAGGGCATTGGCAACCAGTTGCTGAACTTTGCCATTACTTATTTGAGGGGCCAAAAAGCAGACTATCTTTGGTGCAATGCCCGTAAAAAGGCTTATTCCTTTTATAAAGATATTGGTTTTGAATTTATATCGCCCGAATTTGAGATTACAGGAATTGGAATCCATCGGCAGATGTATCTGAAAATTCGATGATTTTAGATGCATTGTTTATCAAATCAAACTGGATAAATATTTTAACGTTAGACCTTAACTTAAAGAACATACATGAAGACAATAGATTTTTTGAATTTTTCTGGTAAAAGAGCGTTAGTCAGGGTTGATTTTAATGTTCCTTTGGATGAGCATTATCATATTACCGATGATAACCGGATTCAGGGCGCAATTCCAACCATTGAAAAAATATTGAAAGATGGCGGATCGGTGGTGTTGATGTCGCATTTGGGCCGCCCTAAAAATGGTCCTGCCAATAAATATTCGCTCCGGCATGTGGTAGATCACCTCTCTCTTTTATTAAACACCAAAGTTCAGTTTGCAGATGATTGCATTGGTACAGAAGCTCTGGAAAAAGCCAAAAACCTGAAAAATGGCGAGGTTTTGCTTCTGGAAAATCTTCGTTTTCATAAAGAAGAAGAGCAGGGCGATGAGGCATTTGCACAAAAATTATCCCTGCTGGGCGATGTATATGTAAATGATGCCTTTGGTACGGCGCACCGGGCGCATGCTTCTACGGCTATTATTGCCCGGTTTTTCCCTCATGCCAAATACTTTGGTTATTTGATGGCTGCCGAGTTGAAAAATGCACAAAAGGTATTAAATAATGCCGCGAAACCATTTACCGCTATTATGGGAGGCGCCAAGGTTTCAGATAAAATAGAGCTTATTGAAAAGCTTTTGGAAAAGGTAGATAACCTGATTATTGGAGGCGGCATGGCCTATACTTTTGCCAGGGCTCAGGGTGGAAAAATTGGCAAATCGTTGGTGGAAGAGGATAAATTGGATCTGGCCAATAGTTTGATTGCCAAAGCCAAAAAAAAGAAGGTGAAGTTGGTTTTGCCGGTTGATTCGGTAATTGCCGATGCTTTTTCTAATGAAGCCAATATGCAGGTTTCGCCTAGCAATGCCATTCCGGATGATTGGATGGGATTGGATATTGGTCCGCAAACCATCAGCAATTTTGAAAAGGTAATTGCAGATTCAAAAACCTTATTATGGAATGGCCCGATGGGAGTTTTTGAGATGAAAAAGTTCGAATCGGGTACCAAAGCCATTGCCCAGGCTTTGGCTCAAGCAACCAAAAATGGCGCTTTTTCATTAGTTGGAGGTGGCGATTCGGCTGCGGCAATATCTAAATTCGGACTGCATGATCAGGTGAGCTATGTTTCTACCGGCGGCGGGGCTTTGCTGGAATATATGGAAGGAAAAGAATTGCCCGGCGTTAAAGCAATTAATGAATAAAAAGTACTTAAAAATCCCCGAATTGTAGGAATTAACAAAGAAGCACGAATTAGAACTAATTCTCACCAACGGCTAACGATAGTCGATGGACGAAGAACGAATTTAGAGATTCCCGGAGGGATGATATATTAATAAAAAGCATCCCTTAACTTTTTAGCCCAGCGGGACAGCATCTAGAGAATAGTCACAAATTGTACGAATTAGACGAATTCTCACCAATGGTTAACGATAATCAGTGGGCGATGGATGAAAAATAATCCCGGAGGGATGATACATTTATAAAAAGTAGTACCTCCAGCTTTTAGCCCCAGCGGGGCGAAATCTAAAGAAAGAACGAATTAAAACTAAAACGATTCAATTAACCAACCCCCAAATCAACCAACCTAATATGAAGAAATTTTTACTTCTCTTCCTGTTTCAGTTTTCTGCTCTCTTGGTTTTAGCTCAGACTGATGCTGACTATGTAAAGCAGAACTATCAGAAGTTTGAGTATCAGATACCCATGCGTGATGGAAAAAAACTGTTTACATCAGTTTATGTACCTAAAGATCAAAGTAAAAAATACCCCGTCATGATGATGCGTACGCCTTATAGCTGTGCGCCTTATGGAGTGGATAATTACCGTCGAGGTTTGGGACCATCCAGCTTCTTCCTGAAAGAGGGTTTTATTTTTGTTTATCAGGATGTACGTGGGCGCTGGATGTCTGAAGGGATTTATGAGGAGATGACTCCCCATATCGCCGATAAAAAAACGAAGAAACAGGTTGATGAAGCCAGCGATACCTACGATACCATTGATTGGCTGTTGAAAAACGTTAAGGCAAATAATGGAAAAGTGGGCCAATGGGGTATTTCTTACCCCGGCTTTTATACCACGGCTGGTTTGTTAAGCCGCCATCCGGCTCTGGTTTGCGCATCGCCACAGGCTCCCATTGCTGATTTGTATCGGGATGATGCTTTTCATAACGGCGCTTTTATGCTGGTTGCTAACTTCGGATTCTATCCGGGCTTTACTAACCGGCAGGATGACAAACCCACTCAGCGCCGGGCTCCTTCCTTTAATTCGGGAATGGAAGATGGGTACGAGTTTTTTATGCGCATGGGCTCTCTGAAAAACACCAACGACCGGTATTTTAAAGATACCATTCGCCTTTGGAATGAGATGTTGGAGCATCCTAATTATGATCAGCATTGGAAAGACCGGAATATATTGTACCATTTAAAAGATATTAAAGCCGCGGTTTTGGTAACCGGAGGCTGGTATGATGCCGAAGATTTATACGGAGCCATTAAAACCTATCAAACTATTGCTCAAAATAATCCTTTGAGCAAAGTTCATTTTGTGATGGGCCCATGGTCGCATGGTGGTTGGGCCGGTGGTAACGGCGATCATTTAGGCGATGTAAGTTTTGGAAATCCTACGGGACCTTATTACCGGGAAAATATCGAGTTTAAATTTTTTATGCATTATTTGAAAAATGCGGCTGATCCAGGCTTACCGGCGGCTACCGCCTTTGAAACGGGCAGTAATCAATGGAAAAGTTTTGCCTCCTGGCCACCGGCAGAAGCCAAAGAAAAGAACCTGTATTTTCTGCCCGGCGGACGGTTATCCTTCCAGGCTCCCAACTCAGAGAACGCTTTTGATGAATTTATTTCAGACCCTCAAAAACCGGTTCCTTTCATCAATAACATTGACATGGATATGCCACGGGAATACATGACCGCCGATCAGCGCTTTGCTTCCCGCAGGCCGGATGTGATTACTTATCAAACTGAGATCTTGGATGAGGACCTAACTCTGGCCGGAAATATTTGGGCCAACCTGAAAGTTTCCATTACCGGTACGGATGCCGATTGGGTGGTGAAAGTTATTGATGTGTATCCTGACTCGGCTAAAAATAACCAATGGACTGCTAAAGATGCATACATGTCTGGTTATCAGCAAATGGTGCGCAGCGAAGCCATGCGTGGTAAATTTCGCGATAGCTTTGAAAAACCTACGCCATTTATTCCCGGTCAGGTTACGCCTGTAAATTTTGAACTGCAGGATGTGCTGCATACGTTTAAAAAGGGCCATCGGCTAATGATTCAGGTTCAAAGTACCTGGTTCCCGCTAATCGATCGTAATCCGCAGAAATTTGTGCCTAATATTTTCCAGGCTGCGGAAAGTGATTTTCAAAAAACTACTCACCGGATTTATACTTCGGCCTCAGCGCCTAGTTTTATAAAAATCCGGGTATTGTAAATGGGGATTTTTTGTTTAGAATTCTCTCGGATTCCTCACATTTCTTCGCATCTTTTGAGCTTGTGGAAATATAGAGAGAAGTAGGAGCTTTAAATAAATGCCCCATCTATAAGCTCCTTCAAATTTAGTTTTGGTGAAAAGGAGGGTTTATGCTTGACACTGTCAGCATAAACCCTCCTTTTTTTATTGCTACTAACTCTGCTACTAAACTTCTGCTTCCAGCTTGGAAGTAACGAAATCAGGGGGTAACTAGTTTTTCATTCAAGTTAATTGAACCGTTGGCTACTCAGCCTTTAGTACTCTCATACTTCTGGATTTGAAATAATTGGTTGGTTTACTAGCTGTTTTCAAATGGCTGTTAGTGTTTGGGTTCGAGTTTTAATACTTAAAAAGTGTGTGAAAACTTCCCAAAAATTAAGGGAAAATGGGAGAATACTATACAGTTTTTAAAGGTCATAAAACAAAAATGTCATAGCGTCTGTCTATTTGTGAAAATTTAATACTTATAAATTAAATAGACTAACAAATGAAGAAGTTTGCAAAGGCTAAATTTAGCACCATCTTATTACCAAAATCTCTTTTCGTTCTGGCATTTGTATTATGCACTAATACCCAATTGCTTTATGGTCAGAGCATTTTGCAGAATGTGTTAAATGCCTCAAGCAGCTCAAAGGTAATTAATGGCCAGTTGCATGAGTTCAGTATAGGGGAAATGGTGTTGGTAGAAACCTTTATGGCATCTTCCCGCAATGCGCTTTTGTCTCAGGGCTTTTTACAGCCCAATTATCAACCTGTAAGCATCAATAATTTGGCTACCGATGTTCGGGTGGTTAATAATGTGGTATCGCCCAATAATGATGGAGTGAATGACTATTTCGTTATCGAAGGTCTTGGGAAATATCCGGGCAGTAAACTCTCTATATATGATAAAGCCGGTCGGAGGATTTATACGGCGACCAATTACCAAAACGAATGGGATGGGATTGTAGACGGAAAGTCGCTTAATGAAGATGCTTACTATTATGTGATTGATTTAGGTTCAGGTTTTGGCTCAATCAAGGGCTCAATAAGCATTGTATTGAAATAAGCTGTCAAACAAATAAGCTGCAATAACTCTGTTATCAAATAATTAGGTTGATGAAAAAAACTTTCTCATTGTTCATGGTAATAGGGCTTACTGCGCTATGCGCTCCTGTGCATGCGCAACTAAACCCGCTGGGCAGTACCTATTATCAAAATGAATATTTGTATAACCCGGCCATGGCGGGTATTGATAATAATTTGAAGCTGAATGCGGCTGTGCGGGCGCAATGGACCAATATCGAAGGGGCGCCATTAAGTCAGGCATTAACGGCCGATTACGGTTTTAGTACCAAGGTAGGTTTGGGGCTGATGCTACATAGCGAGCAATTGGGCGTTTTCCAGCGCAGCCGGGCGATGTTGAGTTATGCCTACCATTTGCCATTAAACGACGAGGTCAGCAAGCTTAACTTTGGTTTGTCTATGGGCTTGATGCACAAATGGATAGATCATGCAAAAGTAATAGGGGATGATTCTGATGAGAATATTAACACTTTTAATAATCGACCGACTTCTTTGGATTTTGATTTCGGAGTAGCTTATACCAATGAGAAGCTGACCATCCAGGGGGCAGTTCCCAATTTGCCCAGGATCTTTAATCGGGATATTGCCAGGAACGCTGTTGATTTGCCCTTATTGTTTAGCGCAATAAGCTACAAAGCTGAATTGTCCGGTCTGGACTATATCGAGCCTAAAGTTGCCTTCAGAAAAGTACAACATTTTAATAGCATTTGGGATATAGGTGCCCGGTTTAGCTTTTCAAATGAGAGGCTGGGATTGGACGCTATATATCGGAGCACCAAGAGTCTGATTGTAGGTCTGGGTACAACCTATAAAGAAAGTTTGTCTATCCAGGTTTTATTTACATCCAATCCTTCGCAAATGAGTAGTCATGCCAGTGGTGAGTTTGAACTGGCCTTAAAATATAGCATCAAGAAAAAGAACTAAGATAAACCTATCCCCATTAACACCTTAAATAGAAAAACATGAAGAGAGTTTTATTTAGCGTATTCATTAGTCTTTGTTTCACTGTTATGGTGAAAGCGCAGGCTCCGCAACAATTCAATTATCAGGGTGCGGCCCGTACCAGTAGTGGCGCCCCTTTAATGAACCGGAATATTAGTCTGAAAATCAGCATTCTGGACGGAAGCGTCAATGGCGCCATTCAATATTCGGAGATCCATAAAGTGACTACTAATGCATTAGGTTTATATAGCCTGGCCATTGGTGGACCCAATGCCCAATCCAAAATGGGCAATATGGCCGATGTAAATTGGGCTAAGGGTTTAAAGTATATACAGGTAGAAATAGACCCGGACAATGGAAGCAGGTTTACTGTAGTGGGCAGTGCACAGCTTCTAAGTGTGCCTTATGCCTTATATGCAGGCAACGCTCAGGCGGGTGCTAAAGGGGATAAGGGAGATAAAGGTGATAAGGGAGAGAAAGGGGATGCATTCAAGTATTCCGATTTTACCCTTGAACAGTTAAATGCTTTAACCGGTCTGAAAGGTAATAAGGGGGACAAAGGGGACAAGGGAAACGCCTTTAAATACGCCGATTTTACGACAGCTCAGTTAGCTGCCTTGAGAGGAGCAAATGGTAATTCCATGCTGTCGGGCACTGGCGTCCCTGCTGCAGCTACGGGTATAAACGGAGATACCTATTTGGATATCTCAACGGGTTTAGTTTATTGCAAATCTGGAGGAAGCTGGGCAGCAACAGGAGCTTCCTTAAAAGGAGTTGCAGGCGCTAATGGAAGGTCTGTGCTATCCGGTTCAGGCATGCCTGCTGCTGCTTTTGGACAAAAC
>DASQIU010000078.1:0-11864 GCA_035631395.1 Daejeonella sp.
GAAAAAGGATTGACTGGTGAAAAAGGCGATAAAGGCGACCAAGGTGAAAAAGGATTGACTGGTGAAAAAGGCGATAAAGGTGAGAAAGGTGACAAAGGTATAGACGTTACACTTCCGGTAGGAGTTTTAGGGCAGGTTTTAACTTCTAACGGAACCACACATGTTTGGCAAAATATGCCTGCACAAGAACAAAGCGATTGGAACTCGGCATCGGGTATCACCCAGATCTTAAACAAGCCAGATTTGAGTTTAAAAGCGAATGTAACGGATTTACATGCCGTAGCAACCAGTGGCGATTATAATGCGCTAAATAATAAACCGGTAATTCCTGATGCACAAGTGAGTGCAGACTGGAACTCGGCCTCGGGTATCACCCAGATCTTAAACAAACCAGATTTAAATTTAAAAGCGAACGTAGCGGATTTGCATGCCGTAGCAACTAGTGGCGATTATAATGCGCTAAATAATAAGCCGGTGATTCCCGATGCACAAGTGAGTGCGGATTGGAACTCGGCCTCGGGTATCACCCAGATCTTAAACAAGCCAACCTTGTCTATGGTCGCCACCAGTGGAAACTATAATGACTTAACGAATAAGCCGGCCATTCCCACTTCTGCAACTTTAAACTTAACAGGTGATGTTAGCGGAACTTTAGATAATAATATAATAGGAAATAATGCAGTAACTACGACCAAGATAGCAGCTAATGCAGTAACTACAGTTAAAATTGCGCCTAGTGCTACCAACGGGCAAGTGCTTAGCACTCAGGGAGGGGCAACAGTTTGGGCAACTCCCAATAATGGTACGGTAACCAATGTAACAGCTACAGGCCCGATAAGCGTAACTAATGGTACAACCACGCCTGATATAAGCATTGCTATGGCAAGTAACAGCACTACAGGGGCATTAACCAGTACCGATTGGACAATTTTCAATAATAAGGTTTCCTCTATTGCAGCCGGTAGCAATAAAATAACTATGGGAGGGACAGCCACAGCGCCAACCGTAGATATAAATCCGGCCAATTTAGGTACAATTACTTTAGCGACTGGAACAAGCGGAACCGATGTTAATGTTTCTGGTTCTCCGGCAAGTTTAGGTGGTGCGTTAACTTTAAATATACCGGATGCCAGTGCAACTAATAGAGGTGTGATAACAACAGGAGCGCAAACCATTGGAGGTGCTAAAATATTTGCCGGCGCCACTACATTTACAGGCGCTGTTACTTTCAATGGCTCGGTGTCTGCTCCAATTAGAACAAATATTTCGGATGGTGAAACACTGACGGATACGGATTATACAATTATTTTTACTCAACCTGGGAATAACCGAAGCATTAATTTACCGAATGCTGCCGGTAGAGCAGGTAGGATATATGTAATTAAATATAAGGGTAATCAAACATCATTGACTGTAAAATCAAATGGTGGGCAGGTTGAAGGGGTTGCAGCTGGTACAGGAATTAGCATTAATGTTAATAATGCTCGTACCTTTCAGTCAGATGGAACAAATTGGTGGATAATTGCTAGTTTTTAATTCTGTATTTCTAATTATAATTTTAAATCCTGATTAAATCCGTTTAATAAGGTTTTTTACTAAGATTCTTTGGAGTATCTCCCTATCATAAGGGCGGCTATAGCAATAGTCGCCCTTATGTTTTTTATGCTTTTCGAAGTCGGAGATTTCCGGTTTTTGATTCTTTTTAAACTTGTGGAAAACTTTTGTGGGGTAATGTGGGAGAAAGTGGTAAAATTTTTTACTTTTACCCTACATAAAAAGTGTAAAGCCCGCTTATGTCCCATTTTTTAGGAGAATTTGATTGCAAACTTGATGCGAAAGGTCGGATGGTGATTCCCTCAGGCCTGAAAAAGCAGCTTCCCGAAGCTGAGCAGGAGAGTCTTGTGATCAATCGGGGTTTTGAAAAACATCTGGTGGTGTACACCAAAAAAGAGTGGGATAAGATTACCGAAGAGCTAAGCAAACTGAATCCTTACGAGAAAAGAAACCGGGAATTTATCCGTTATTTTTCCAGGGGTGCAACAGAATTGACGTTGGATGCGGCAAGTCGTGTGTTGCTTCCAAAAACTTTGTTGGAGTATGCGGGTATTGGTTCGGAGGTAATATTGTTGTGTCAGTTTAATAAAATAGAAATATGGGCTAAGGATGCCTATGATGCGCATCTGGATAATGAGCCTGAAAATTTTGCAAGTCTTGCCGAGGAGGTGATGGGAAATGCAGGAAGGAGGTCTGATGACTGAGTATCATAACCCGGTTATGTTGCGTGAGTGTATGGAAGGTTTGGATATCAAGCCGGATGGGGTTTATGTGGATGTGACTTTTGGGGGCGGTGGCCACTCTCGCGAAATATTAAGAAATCTTGGTCCTAAGGGGCGTTTATTGGCCTTTGATCAGGATGTAGACGCTCAGAAAAATATACCCAACGATGGTCGGTTAACTTTTATTGATCAGAATTTTCGCTATCTGAAAAACAATTGCCGTTTGCAGGGCGCCGTTCCGGTGGATGGTATTTTGGCTGATCTGGGCGTTTCTTCGCATCAGTTTGATCAGCCGGAGCGGGGTTTTTCCATTCGTTTTGATGCCGATCTGGATATGCGTATGGATCAGTCGGGTTCTCTTACGGCTAAGGAGGTGGTTAATACTTATAGTGAAGAAGAGCTTCATAAGATCTTTGGCTTGTACGGAGAGATCCAGAATGCAAAAACTTTAGCTAAAACCATTGCTACTGCTCGTTTAAATGCTGCTATTGATACCGTTGCCGAGTTGAAGCAGGTTATTGCTAAGCTCATCCCGCGAGGAAAAGAAAATAAGTATCTGGCTCAGGTGTTTCAGGCTTTACGTATCGAAGTTAATCAGGAGCTGGAAGCCTTGCGTGAATTTTTGGAGCAGTCGGTAGAGGTGCTGAAGCCAGGCGGAAGATTGGTAGTAATGTCTTATCATTCCCTGGAAGATCGTTTGGTTAAGAATTTTATCGCCACTGGCAAATTTAAAGGTGAGGTAGAGAAGGATTTTTTTGGAAATCAAATAAAACCTCTGGAAGCAGTTACCCGCAAGGCGATAACCGCTACAGAAGAAGAAATAAAGCAAAATAACAGAGCCCGGAGCGCTAAGTTGCGGGTAGCCGTAAAAGTGGATATGAAAAAGTGAGCAATCGGTTTAGAAATATAGAGGAAGAGGAAGATGGGCTTGAGCCGGATTTGCAGCCGAAGCTTAAGCGGGAAATCTCGCGAAACTTTTTTACGGCTTTATTTACAGAGGGGGTTATGTCTAAGCAGGCGGCAACAGATATGCTCCCTTATATTATTTATGTGGCTTTTTTAGGAATGATTTATATCGGCAACCGTCATCTTGCCGAAAACAATATCCGCGATATCGATAAACTTGGCAAGGAAGTAAAAGAACTTAGCTGGGATTTTAAAACGCTTAAAGCGGATTTGATGCTAAAAAGTACTCAAACAGAAGTGGCTAAACTGGTAGATACTCTAGGGTTAAAGGAACCAGCAGAGCCACCTAAAAAGATTTTGGTTGCCAGCGATGAATATTAGAACCGACATATTATTACGCGTGTACGTGGCCTTTGGGTTGATTGTACTTTTTGCGTTGGCGGTTTTATTTAAGCTGTTTCATGTGCAGTTTGTGCATGGGGCCAAATGGCGTGCCATGGCCGATAGCTTATCAACCCGTTTTGTAAATGTGGAGGCTGCCCGGGGTAATATTTACTCGGTAGATGGCAGCTTGCTGGCTACTTCGGTGCCGGAATATGAGTTGCGTATGGATATGCTGGCCGGAGGTATTGAAAAAGACCAGATATTTTATGAAAAGGTAGATTCTCTGGCCATGAAGTTATCCGCTTTTTTTGGCGATAAATCATCCAAACAATATTCCCGCATGTTGCGTACCGCCCGCCAGGAAGGTGCCCGATACATGCTTTTACGTCGTAATGTTACTCATCAGGAATTAAAAACAATTAAGCAGTTCCCTATTTTTAATTTGGGGCGATATAAAGGCGGATTAATAGCCGTACAACAAAATAAACGTATTCTTCCTTTCCGTACACTGGCAGCCCGAACCATTGGTTATAAAAATGAGAATGTGCAACCGGTGGGTTTAGAAGGCGCTTATGGCACCTATATTGATGGTGAAAGCGGAAAGCGTTTAATGCAGCGTATTGCCGGCGGAGTTTGGATGCCTGTAAACCAGGATATAGAAATTGCACCCAAGGACGGAGCTGATATTATTTCTACCATTGATATTAATATGCAAGATGTGGCGCAAAGAGCCCTGAAAAAGCAATTAATACAGAGTGATGCCGATTTTGGTTGCGTTATTTTAATGGAAGTGAAAACGGGAGAGATTAGGGCAGTGGCCAATTTTACCAAAGTAAGTGAGGGAGAATATAAAGAGAAGTTTAATTACGCTATTGCTCAAAGCGCCGAGCCGGGTTCTACGTTTAAATTGGCCTCATTTTTGGCCTTGTTGGAGCATCATAAGGTAGATACCAATACATTGGTAGATTGCGAAGGTGGGAAATACCGGGTATTTAATCACACTATCAAAGATTCGCACTTAGGACTCGAGGTAATTACTGTAAAAAAAGCCTTTGAAGAATCTTCGAACGTGGCCATTGCCAAACTGGTTAATCAGCATTATAAATCTAATCCCAAAGAATTTACCGACAAACTTTATAAACTTCATCTGAACGAAAAATTGGGTTTGCAAATTCCTGGTGAAGGCAGCCCTTTGGTAAAAACCCCGGCAAGTAAAAGCTGGAGTGGTTTAACGCTTCCGCAAATGGCCTATGGCTATGAGTTGAAAATGACTCCTTTGCAGATGCTTACCTTCTATAATGCGGTTGCCAATAATGGAAAAATGGTTGCTCCTTTGTTTGTTCGTGAAATCCGAAAATTGGGTAATCCTATTGAGAGTTTCCAGGCTAGGGTTATCAATGAGAAGATTTGCTCTGATGAAACTTTGGGTAAACTGCAGGATATGCTATTGGCGGTGGTAGAAGATGGTACCGGAAAAAGGATCCTCAAAAATCCATTATATAAAATTGCCGGTAAAACCGGAACCGCCCAGGTGGCCGATGGCGCTTTTGGTTATCGGGCCAAAAAGTCTTACCTGGCTTCATTTGCGGGATATTTTCCGGCCGATAACCCCAAATACTCCATGATTGTGGTATTAAGCAATCCCAAAGGAGCTTATTATGCTGCTTTGGTGGCCGGTCCGGTATTTCGTGAAGTAGCCGACAGAGTATTTGCCGGCGATAAGCAAATGTATAATTCGGTGAAAGAACTTCAGTTTGCCGGAAATAAAAACATTCCTGCTGCCAAAGCTGGTCAGCGAAAATCGGCCATGAATGTTTACAAAGCCTTTGGTATTGATGGTGTTTTTGCCAAAGGTGGTTCAGAATTTATTAATTCCATTGATACCAACTCAGGTGTGCAAAATCGGCAGGTTGATCTGACCGAAGGATCTGTGCCCAACGTTATTGGAATGGGCCTTAGAGATGCCTTGTATGTGGTTGGTAATTCCGGTTTAAAACCCCAGGTAAAAGGAAGCGGAAGAGTAGTTAAACAATCGCTGGAAGCCGGCTTAAAAGTTGGCAGAGGCGCCCGGATTTATTTAGAGCTGGAGTAACATGAAGATTTTAAAAGACATACTATATAAGTTATCCCTTAAAAAGGTTGTTGGCTCAACCGATATTAAGGTTAACGATATTTGTTTTGATTCCCGCCAGGTAAAACCCGGAAGTTTGTTTGTGGCCGTGGCAGGAACTGCAGTAGATGGACACCGTTTTATTGAGCAGGCCACCGATCAGGGCGCCGTGGCAATTGTATGCCAGACTCTGCCTTCTGAAATAAAAAAGGAAGTTACCTATGCGGAAGTGGCCGATTCGGCAGTTGCACTGGGTTTAATGGCCGCCAATTTCTTTGATAATCCATCGTCTGAGCTTAAACTGGTTGGTGTTACCGGAACTAATGGTAAGACCACCATTGCTACTTTGTTATTTCAGTTATTTACGGATTTGGGTTACAAAACCGGATTGATCTCTACCGTTCAGAACCATATCCATGACCGGATTATTCCGGCCACGCATACCACGCCCGATCCGGTAGCCTTAAATGCTTTGTTACGCGAGATGGTAGATACCGGATGCCAGTACTGCTTTATGGAGGTAAGTTCGCATGCCGTGGCCCAGCACCGAATAGAAGGTTTGTCTTTTACCGGTGGGGTATTTACCAATCTAACTCATGATCACCTGGATTTTCATCACACTTTTGAGGAATATCTGAAAGCGAAAAAGACATTTTTTGATGGTTTGGATAAATCGGCCTTTGCCTTAACCAATATCGACGATAAAAACGGCCGGGTGATGCTGCAAAATACCCTGGCCCATAAAAAATCTTATGGACTGAAAAATATTGCAGATTTCAAGGCCAGGATCATTGAAAATCATTTCAGCGGCTTGCTGCTGCATATGGATCAGGACGAGGTATGGTTTAAAATGGTTGGCTCTTTTAATGCCTACAATCTACTGGCGGTATATGCCACCGCTTTATTGTTGGAGCAGGACAAGAATAAGGTTTTAGTGATCTTAAGTCGTTTAAGTGGGGCCGAAGGACGCTTTGATTATTTCACTTCGCCTAAAGGAATTATTACCATTGTGGATTATGCCCATACGCCGGATGCGGTTCAGAACGTGTTAAGTACCATTCAGGATATCCGCAAAGGCAATGAACAGGTAATTACCGTAATTGGTTGCGGCGGAGACCGGGATAAAACCAAGCGCCCCATAATGGCCCAGGTGGCCTGCGATTGGAGCGATAAAGTGATCCTGACTTCCGATAATCCACGCAGCGAACAGCCTGAGCAAATTATTAAGGATATGGAAGCCGGAGTGGCGCCTCAAAATAAAAAGAAAACCCTGTCTATTACCGATCGCAAAGAAGCCATTCGCACGGCCTGCCATTTGGCACAGCCTGGCGATATTATTCTGGTGGCCGGAAAAGGACATGAGAAATACCAGGAAATAAACGGCGTAAAGCATCCTTTTGATGATAAGGAAGTGTTAAAAATCGCCTTGCAAGAAATGGATAAATAAATCTGACCCAAAACTTAGAACATAAAAAATGCTGTATTACCTGTTCACCTATCTTGATCGTTTGTATCATATCCCTGGTATCGGGGTGTTCCAATACATCTCTTTCCGTACCGGGATGGCTGTTATTTTATCCTTGCTTTTAACTACAGTTTATGGAAGCAGGTTGATTAAAATCCTAAGAGCTAAACAGGTGGGAGAAACGGTGAGAAATCTGGGTTTGGAAGGCCAAATGCAGAAGCAGGGAACTCCAACCATGGGGGGTCTAATTATTTTATTGGGGATTTTGGTGCCCACGCTATTATTTGCCAAACTGGAAAATATCTATATCATTTTAATGCTGATAACCACTGTTTGGACGGGGTTAATTGGCTTTATTGATGATTATATCAAGGTATTTAAAAAAGATAAAGAAGGTTTAGCCGGGCGGTTTAAAATTATGGGGCAAGTTGGTTTGGCCTTAATTATTGGCTGGACCATGTATTTTAACCCCGATATTGTGGTTCGGCAGAAAGTTACTTTGCCAACTACCAACCCGGCACCGCTGGAAGTGCATCAGAAGGGCAATCAATATTTTTATACTCAGGATGTAAAATCAACCATTACCAATGTCCCTTTTTATAAGAACAATGAGTTTGATTATGCCAAAGTGCTCAAGGTTTTTGGTAAAGGTTTTGAAAAATACTCGCTGGTAGTATTTCTGTTTTTTGTCATCATCATTATTACGGCGGTTTCTAATGGGGCCAACATGACCGATGGAATCGATGGCCTGGCCACGGGAACCTCGGCCATTATTGGTATTACCCTGGCTATACTGGCCTATGTTTCTGGTAACGTCATTTTTGCCGATTACCTCAATATTGTCTATATCCCCAACTCGGGCGAACTGGTGGTATTTGCCGGCGCCTTTGTGGGCGCTTGTGTAGGGTTTCTTTGGTACAATTCTTATCCGGCGCAGGTTTTTATGGGCGATACCGGCAGTTTGGCCATCGGCGGTATTATTGCCGCTTTTGCCATCATGATTCGCAAAGAATTGCTGATTCCGGTGTTATGTGGCGTTTTCCTGGTAGAAAATCTGTCGGTAATTATGCAGGTATCTTACTTTAAATATACCAAGCGCAAATTTGGCGAGGGTCGGCGAGTATTTCTGATGGCGCCCCTGCATCATCATTATCAGAAAAAGGGATATCATGAATCTAAAATAGTAACCCGGTTCTGGATAGTAGGCATTATCCTGGCCATATTAACCATTGTTACTTTAAAACTTCGGTAAAAAGATGAATGAGCAAAAATATATAGTTGTATTGGGGGCCGGCGAGAGCGGGGTTGGCGCAGCTATGTTAGCTCATAAACATGGTTTTCGGGTTTTTGTATCTGATCTGGGAACCATTGCTCCGGAATATAAAGCCGAATTAGAACAATTGAATATCGCGTATGAAGAGTTTAAACATAGCGAAGAGCAGATCCTTTCGGCCGATGAAGTGATCAAAAGTCCGGGGATTCCTGAAAAAGCATCTATTATCAAAATGCTGTATAAAAAGCAGGTTCCCGTTATTTCAGAGATCGAGTTTGCCAAACGTTATACTCAGGCTAAAACCATTTGCATTACTGGTTCCAATGGTAAATCTACCACTACCATGCTTACTTACCATATCCTGAAAAATGCAGGATTAAAAGTGGGTTTGGCAGGTAATATTGGCAAAAGCTTTGCCCGTCAGGTAGCTGGTCAGGAATTTGATTATTACGTTTTGGAAATCAGCAGCTTTATGCTGGATAATATGTATGAATTTAAGGCTGATATTGCGGTACTACTGAATATTACGCCCGATCATCTGGACCGCTATGAATACCAGATGGAGAATTATGTTGATTCTAAGTTCCGGATTATCCAAAATCAAACCCAACAAGATTATTTTATTTATTGTGCCGATGATGAGGAAACCATAAAAGGTTTGGCCAAGCATCCGGTACAGGCAACAACTTATACTTTTTCTATTCAGCATCTGATAGAAAAAGGCGCTTATTTAGAAGATGAGAACATTTATATAAACCTCCACCAACCTAACCAACCTCCACTTATTATGTCAATTGCAGAATTAGCTCTTCAGGGGAAGCATAATATTTATAATTCCATGGCTTCGGGCATTGTGTCTAAAGTATTGGAATTACGCAATGAAAATATCCGCGAAAGCATGGGTAACTACGCCAACATTGCGCATCGTCTGGAATTTGTGGCTCAAATATCCGGCATTGATTTCATCAATGATTCAAAAGCCACTAATGTTAATTCTACCTGGTATGCGCTGGAAAGTGTACCTACCGAAGTGGTTTTGATTTTAGGCGGCGTAGATAAAGGCAATGATTACAACATGCTCAAAGAGCTGGTAAGAAGCAAGGTAAAGGCTATTGTTTGTTTGGGTAAGGATAATCAGCGGATTCATGAGGCTTTTGAGGAGGATGTAGAACTGATAGTGAATACGGTATCGGCCCAGGAAGCAGTTCTGTTGGCATATCACCTGGCTAAAAAAGGCGATACGGTGTTGTTGTCGCCGGCCTGTGCCAGTTTTGACCTGTTTAAAAATTACGAAGACCGCGGCAATCAGTTTAAACAAGCCGTGATGGAACTTTAAGCAAAAGACGGATAGATGGTGGGGAGAAAATAAATTTGAATTTGTAAATGGAAAGAATAATCGGAAAAACTAAAGGCGATCGTTGGATCTGGCTGATTGTGATCTTACTCTCGGTATGGTCATTATTGGCTGTTTACAGCGCAACCGGCACTCTGGCCTATAAAAAAGGCGTAGGGAGTGAGCAGTTTTTGATTAAACATTTGGTGATGATTGTGGGCGGTTTGGCCTTGATGTATTTCTCCCATTTACTGGATTACCGTTATTATGCCGGTATTTCCAAAATTCTGATGGTAATAACCATTCCTTTATTATTATATACTCTGATTTTTGGAGCCAATGTAAACGATGCCAGCCGTTGGGTAACCATTCCGGTGATTAACCAGACTTTTCAAACTTCGGATTTGGCCAAATTGTCGCTGATCACCTTTCTGGCTCGTACGCTTTCCAAAAAGCAGGAAAACATTAAGGACGTAAAAAAGTCCTTTTTACCCATCATGGGTTCGGTTTGTGCGGTTTTTATATTGATCGCCTTAGCTAACCTTTCTACCGCTTTGATGCTTTTTGGCGTTAGTATTTTATTGCTCATTATGGGGCGTATCAGTATTAAGCAGATCTCCATTGTTTGTTTAGCCGGAGCGGTACTGTTTTGTGGAGTAATATTTTTAGGTCCACGCCGGGCAACCTACGTTTCGCGTATTGAAACATTTTTGCATCCCGAAAAGGTAAATGCCGATAAATCATTTCAGGCTAATCAGTCTAAAATTGCAATTGCAACCGGAGGAATTATTGGTAAAGGTCCGGGTAACAGTACGCAACGTAACTTTTTGCCGCATCCTTATTCAGACTTTGTGTTTTCCCTGATCATTGAGGAGTACGGTTTAGTAGGGGGCGTATTTCTGATTTTTCTGTATTTGGTATTTTTATACCGCTGCATATTAATTGTATCGCAAAGTCCTAAAGCATTTGGGGCTTTGTTGGCCGCGGGCTTAAGCTTTAGTTTAACCATTCAGGCTTTTGCCAATATGGCCGTGGCCGTAGGTTTGGGTCCGGTAACCGGGGTGCCATTGCCTTTGGTGAGTATGGGCGGTACATCCATTTTATTTACCAGCGTAGCTTTTGGAATTATTTTGAGTGTGAGCCGGCATAATGATGAGATGAAAGCCGATGAAAACAAGAAAGAGAAGGGCAAGGCCAATGAGAAAATTATAGTAGGCGAAATTACAGAGTTGGCATAAATAAAGGAATAACAATGACTAAGGCAACAAGGGTAATTATTAGCGGAGGCGGCACTGGCGGACATATTTTTCCGGCGGTAGCTATTGCCAATGCCCTGAAACGGATTGCTCCGGACACCGAAATATTGTTTGTAGGTGCAAATGGTCGCATGGAAATGGAAAAGGTTCCGGCGGCGGGCTACAATATTATTGGCCTGGATATTCAGGGTTTTCAGCGCAAATCTTTGTTGAAAAATGTGTTTTTGCCTTATAAAATGATCAAAAGTGTGTTGAAAGCACGCTCCATTATTAAAGAATTTAAGCCCGATGTGGCCGTAGGTGTTGGTGGATATGCTTCTGGGCCACTTTTGTATGCTGCCGGTTTGATGGATATTCCTTACCTCATCCAGGAGCAAAACTCCTATGCGGGTATCACCAATAAATGGTTGAGTAAAAAAGCTGAACGTATTTGTGTGGCTTTTAAGGGAATGGAGAAGTTTTTTCCTGCCGATAAACTGATGTTAACAGGCAACCCCATCCGTAAAGAGGTGGTTGATATTGAAGACCAACGTTATGCCGCCGCTGAATTGCTGAGCTTATCGCCTCATAAAAAAACCATTTTGGTAACCGGTGGAAGTTTAGGTGCCGCTACTCTAAATAATAGCATGCTGGCCGGTATCCAAAAAATTGTGGATGCCGATGTGCAACTGATCTGGCAAACCGGCAAATATTACTATCAATCTATTAGAGAGAAATTGGCCGGTTTGGAAAATGAAAATATTAAGGTGCTGGAATTTTTACACCGGATGGAGTTGGCTTATGCGGCTGCCGATGTAATTATCTCTCATGCCGGCGCCGGAACCATTGCCGAATTATGCATGGTGAAAAAACCGGTTATTC
>DASQIU010000079.1:0-8102 GCA_035631395.1 Daejeonella sp.
TTCACTTCCCTGAGTCTCAAATATCGCTTCAGCAGGCACAACTTTTTAAATCGGGATATATATCCTCTTGAAAGAACCGGCCTTTAAAAATTTTGTCCATTGGGGATAGCCTTTGTAATTTTTGTGCTGCACTTTTAATACCAGCTTAAATTATTTAATATTAGGGCTTTAATATAAACCCTAGTTTTTATGAGAAATTCCTTGATAAATCAACGATTAAAATGGATAGCACTTGGATTGTTTATGCAGTTCACAGTTTTTCCTATGTATGCTCAGGAAAAACCTGCAGCAAAAGTTCCTGTTGATAAGCGTTATGTGAATGAGGTGAATGCTATTGCCACTAAACCGGCTGTTAAAAATGCATTTAAATATATTGAAGAGATGGATGCTCAAACTGTAGCAGACAATATTTTGCTTACAGAAATTCCAGCTCCGCCGTTTAAAGAAGAGATTAGAGCTAAAAAATATGCCGAAATGCTAAAAGCGGCTGGCGCTGATTCGGTTTGGACTGATGAGGTGGGTAACGTGATCGCAAAGAAAAAAGGCCGTTCTGGTAAGAAAACGGTGGTATTGGAAGGTCATATGGATACGGTTTTCCCGGAAGGTACTGATGTAAAAGTAGTTCATAAAGGCGATACTTTATATGCTCCTGGCATTGCGGACGATACCCGGGCGCTGGCCATGATCCTTACCATTATGAAATCGATGGAAAAAGCGGGTATTAAAACCGATGCAGATGTTTTGTTTATCGGAACAGTTGGAGAGGAGGGCCCGGGCGATTTGCGGGGTGTAAAGAACCTTTTTAGCGCCAATGGTCCTAAAATTGATTCTTATATTGCCATTGATGGTGGTAACAACGGCAGTATTACCCATCGGGCATTGGGTTCACACCGTTATAAAGTAACTTTTAAAGGTCCGGGCGGCCATTCATCCGGTGCATTTGGTTTGGCCAACCCGCATAATGCCTTGGCCAGAGCCATTCATTACTGGATTGTAGATGCCGACAAATTTGTGAAAGAAAAAGGTACTCCGGTAACGTATAATGTAGGCGTAATCGGCGGTGGAACCTCGGTAAACTCTATCCCTTTTGAATCCTGGATGGATGTAGATATGCGTTCAGAAAGTCCTGAACGTTTGCAGGGAATCGATAAGTTGTTTCAGCAAGCCGTTCAAAGAGCCTTAAAAGAAGAAAATGAGATGAAGACTCGGGGCGCCAATCTAACGGTAGAAGTGCAATTAACCGGCGATCGTCCTTCGGGTGGTATTGATCCGCAGAATCCCTTAGTTCAGCGTACTATGGCTACGGTTAAATATTTCAATAATGAGCCCCGTTTAGTAGTATCATCCACCAATTCCAATATTCCTTTTTCTAAAGGTGTTCCCGCGGTTACCATAGGCCGGGGCGGAGCTACCGGTGGCGGCCATTCCTTAAACGAATGGTGGTTGAATGATAAAGGCCATGTAGCTATCCAACAGGCATTACTTCTTTTATTGTCTGAAGCCGGTTTAGCCAAATAAGTTGTAAAAACGCATTGGCAAGAGGGGAGCGTTAAGTGACGACTCCCCTCCGTTTTTAAGCCCCTTTTATTCTATTACGGGCTTTAGCTATATTTGCAGCCTTGTCCAATTTTTACCGTGTAAAATCAAATAAACCGGTAAATTAGTTCCTGGAGTTTTTGCTCCACAAAAAACAGATTTCTTAATTCATACTATATAAAATGAACGCAAAAAACCGGATCGAACACGATTTCCTGGGAAAAAAAGAAATCCCCAACACTGCTTATTATGGGGTGCAAACCATGCGGGCAGTTGAAAATTTTAGTATTAGTGGCATCACCAATGCCAAAGAGCCATTGTTTATACAGGCTTTTGGTTATGTGAAAAAAGCGGCGGCTATGGCCAACCGCGATTGCGGAGTATTGGATCCTAAAATTGCCGAAGCCATTATTTATGCCTGCGATAAGCTGATTGCCGGAGAGTACCATGATCAATTTGTAACGGATTTGATCCAGGGTGGTGCTGGTACTTCCATTAACATGAATGCTAACGAAGTAATTGCCAATATCGGACTGGAATATTTGGGGCATCAAAAAGGGGAGTACCAGTTTTTACATCCCAATAATCACGTCAACTTTTCGCAGTCAACCAATGATGCTTATCCGACCGCATTCCGGGTAGCTTTATACCGGAAAATTGATACCTATATTCAGGCGATTGAATCGCTGAAAAAGTCTTTTCATGAAAAAGGGGATGAGTTTGCCGATGTTTTGAAAATGGGAAGAACCCAATTGCAGGATGCCGTTCCAATGACTTTGGGGCAGGAGTTTCATGGTTTTGCCACTACCATTGGCGAAGATGTACATCGTTTGCGGGAAGTGCAGCAGTTAATTACCGAGTGTAATATGGGCGCTTCGGCCATTGGCACCAAAATCAATGTGCCCGAAGGTTATCCTGAATTATGCACCAAGTACTTGGCCGAAATTAGCGGAATTCCGGTTACTTTAAGTGAGGATTTGATTGAAGCCACTTCTGATACGGGGGCTTATGTGCAGATTTCCGGAACCTTGAAACGCAGCGTGATCAAGATTTCAAAAATCTGTAATGATTTGCGCCTGCTTTCATCTGGACCGCGTTGTGGTTTAAACGAAATTAATTTACCTAAACTGCAGCCCGGATCTTCCATTATGCCGGGCAAGGTAAACCCGGTTATTCCCGAAGTGGTGAATCAAACGGCTTATTATGTAATTGGGGCCGATGTGACCATTTCTATGGCCGCTGAATCTGGCCAATTGCAGCTAAACGTGATGGAGCCGGTTATCGCTTTTAGTTTATTCACTTCGCTGGAATATATGGGCAATGCTGTGAACACCTTAACCAATAAATGTATCAAAGGCATTACCGCTAATGCCGAGGTATGTTATAATATGGTGATGAATAGCATTGGTATTGTAACTGCCCTGAACCCAATTTTGGGTTACGAAGTATGTGCATCAGTTGCTAAAGAAGCCTTGGCCAGCGGCAAATCGATCCACGACCTGGTGGTAAAAGAGCGTAAACTGATTACTCAGGATAAATGGGATGAAATTTATTCTATAGAGAATATGATCAATCCGAAGTTTATTAATCAGTAGAGATTTTCGAGTTTTATATGGAGGATTGCTGAATGGTCAATCCTCCATAATATCCACCCTTTGTTTTAGCATCCCCGAAAGGGAATCTATTTCTTTTAATTTTTGTTTCAATAGCTTTTTGTCGGGCAATTGGGTTTTGTAGTCTGAAATCATGGTTGGCGAAAGGCTGCGGTGTAAAGAATATTCTACCACTTCGTTGTCCTTGTCTTTACAAAGCAATACGCCAATACTTGGATTTTCATTTTGCTTTTTTACATCCCGGTCTAAAGCTTCCAAATAAAAGCTTAGCTGGCCTAAATGTTCCGGTTTAAATTTGTCGGCTTTGAGCTCAAACGCTATCAGGCATTGTAAACCCCGATGGTAAAAAAGCAGGTCGATATAAAAATCGCTGTTGCCTACCTGAATTTGATATTCTTCTTCGATAAACAAAAAATCCCGGCCTAATTCCAGGATGAAATTTTTCATTTGTTTGATTAGTCCCTTTTGTACATGGTTCGGGTAGATTTAAGAAATCAAATACATAACTGTCTTTAAAGGCGTTTGCAATATCTGGGTGTATTTCTCTGGTTAAGGCCGATAGTTTGGTATTCCCGATCATGGTCCGTTCAAAAACACCACTATTGATCTGCCTTTCCAATTCCCGTTTGCCATATCCCTCCTGGATGCAAAGTCTTAGATAAAATTCCCGCTCTTCCTGACTTTTGCACCGGGACATAATAATGAGGTGATGAGTCCAGCTCAATTGTACCAAAATGCTTTCATAAATATCCTGCTTTTTAAATTGTGTCACCACTGGTGACACAATTGTATTATCTTGATTTTCAGTACTTTGCAATTGTGTCACCAGTGGTGACACAATTGGGGAAAAGGCATAAGTTTCATAGAATTGCTTCATCCGATACAAGCCTCGGCGGTTAAATCCTTTTAGTTCAGGGTGATTTTTCTGAATAAAAGCGGCCAGCTCATCTACCGTCTTCTCGCCCCAATCGGCATTCGATAACTGTTTATGAATATAAGCTCCTACATTCCAGTACAAATTAATCAGTTCAGTATTTACGGTTTTGATGGCTTTAACCCGCGATTGCTGAATGAGTTGAATGATATCGGTAAATTGTTGCTCCATAATTAGAAGCTATAAACAAAAGAATGCCGAATTGTTTTCTATTAGGTTGATGTTTTTGAATTTATGGAAAGTGTACGGCAATTTGAAAATTTGGAAGGTTTTCAAAACCTGGAAGGTTTAAATCAGAAAATCTTAAGGCATAAAAAAGCCTGTAATTTTTTGAAATTACAGGCTTTTTTATTTCTTGCGGAGAGAGTGGGATTCGAACCCACGATACCCTTGCGAGTATACAAACTTTCCAGGCTTGCTCTTTCGACCACTCAGACATCTCTCCGGGAAGGGCTACAAAAGTATTAAAATTTCGGATATTCTGCATCCTGATTTCAGAATGTTTAAATCTTGCCAATCTCCCCGGCAAGATCATGCGTAATAATGCGCCTTTTTCAATATGTTTGCAACATTAATTGCCACTATACTGAATGACCGGCTTAGACCAGATAAAACAACCCATAGCCCAGGAACTGGAGATTTTTGAAACGAAGTTTAAAGCTTCTATGCAAAGCTCTGTTCCGCTGCTCGATCGCATTACGCATTATATCGTAAAACGGAAAGGCAAGCAGATACGGCCCATGTTCGTGTTTTTTTCGGCCGCTTTATGCGGAGGCATTACGGAAGCTACCCATCGCGGAGCGGCCTTGGTGGAGCTGTTGCACACGGCTACCCTGGTGCATGATGATGTGGTAGACAATTCCTATCAACGTCGCGGATTCTTCTCGGTAAATGCTTTATGGAAAAATAAAATTGCCGTTCTGGTTGGAGATTTTCTGCTTTCCAAAGGCTTATTGCTTTCGGTGAATAATGGAGACTTTGATCTGCTGAAGATCGTTTCAGAAGCCGTAGAGCAAATGAGCGAAGGTGAATTATTACAAATAGAAAAAGCCCGTCGCCTGGATATTGATGAAAAAGTATATTATGAAGTTATTCGCCAGAAAACGGCTTCTTTAATTGCTTCTTGTTGCGCTTGTGGGGCCGCCTCGGCCGGCGCTGATGCGGAAACCATCGCAAAAATGCGCTTGTTTGGCGAAAAGGTGGGTATCGCTTTCCAAATTAAAGATGATTTGTTTGATTTTGGACTAGATGATGTAGGCAAACCTCTGGGCATCGATATTAAAGAGAAAAAAATGACTTTGCCGCTTATTCACGCCCTTAATCAGGCCAGTAACTCTGAGAAGCGCCATATCATTAACCTGGTCAAAAATCATAATGAAGATTCTGCTAAGGTTTCTGAGGTGATTGATTTTGTTCGTAACAGCGGCGGCATGGCTTACGCTATCGGGCAAATGGAAAAATATCAGGAAGAGGCTTTTGCCATTTTAAAGACCTTCCCAGAACATGTTTCACGCACGGCTTTAGAGCAACTGGTGCGCTTTACTACTGAACGTAAAAAATAATATGTCTAACGAATTATTTGCATTTGGAGGCTTCCTGCTGTTCATCATCCTGATGCTGGCTATTGATCTGGGAGTTTTTAATAAAAAAGACCATGCCGTAAGTTTTAAGGAGGCCTTTGTGATGAGTATAATCTGGGTATCCTTTGCGCTGGGCTTTTATTTTTTGCTATTAACTCAGGGCGAATTGTTACATGGCATTACCGATTATCGCCATCTGGCAGAAATAACCCAGAAACATCTTCATAATATTACCCTGATCCCTTCTAATTTTGCAGAAAGTCTTCAAATCTATAAACAGAATCTGGCTTTAGAGTTCCTAACCGGATACGTGATTGAATATGCCCTTTCAGTAGATAATATTTTTGTGATGGTACTAATTTTTACCGCTTTTGGGGTTGATAAAAAGTATTATCATCGGGTATTAGTTTGGGGTATTATTGGCGCTATTATCATGCGTTTTGCCTTTATTTTTCTGGGAGCCGCATTAATTACCCGCTTTGCCTGGATTTTATATGTGTTTGGCGCTTTCTTGGTTTATACCGGTATTATGATGTTTTTAAATCGCGAAGAAGAAGAGCAAATAGATCCTCAAAACCATAAAGTAGTGCGTTGGGCTTCCAAATACTTTTTAGTCTCTCCGCAATTTTCGGGTAATAAGTTTTTTGTCAATATACAGGGAAAGCGCTTTATTACCCCGCTGTTCATTGTTTTGCTGATTATTGAATTTACAGATTTGATTTTCGCAGTTGATTCCATACCGGCAATTTTTGCAGTTACCAAAGATCCCTATATCGTATTCTTTTCCAATATTTTTGCCATTCTGGGGCTGCGTTCCATGTTTTTCCTATTGGTCAATGTAATCCATAAGTTCCATTACCTGAAAACCGGATTATCCTTCCTGTTGGTATTTATCGGCCTGAAAATGCTGGCGCACCATTGGTTAGAAGCCTGGGGTTTTACCACTATGCATTCCCTATTTGTTATTTTATTCATTTTAACGGCTAGCATTGTTGCTTCTTTGGCTTTCCCGAGGAAAAACCTGGTAGAAACTAAATAATAACCTTAGCTTTTCTTTTGGCTCTGTGGTTTTAGGATTTAAAATAGGTTTTAGAAAAGCAAAACCCAAGTACATAGGTGCCGATAGTCCTGCTTTCCGTTCCAAATCCTCATTCCGCTACGCTTCATTGCGGGTTTTCCACTTCAATCGGAGTTTAAATTGGAAAAACCATTGCAAGAGATAGTCTTAACTTTGATTTTTGTGATTTATAGGTTCACATGATTCTGGATTTCATAATCCAAATCCATTACCTAAATCAGCAAAATCAAATCCTAAGCATACTAATTCAGGTAAAATAGGATTCACATGATTTATGAATCCAAAACCATCGCCTAAAGCAGCAAAATCAAATCCTAATCATCCTCAAATCTTATAAATCCTAATTCAGACTAATTGTCTCAAAAAAATCATAATGTGTTTTTGAGATTTTTATCTACTTTCAACATCTCAAAAACACAGCATTTCATGAAGAAGTTTATTTCCGCCATAGGTTGTTTTTGCACTTTATTGGGTGCAGCACAGGCTCAGCAAAATCCCGAATGGAACAATATATTTTCCAAGATCAATCAGGAAGTTCAGGGAAACTCAAAAGCATATAGCACTCTGAAATTTGCTACAGAAACCATCGGACATCGTTTAACGGGTTCAGAAAACGGAAAAAAAGCCGAAGACTATGCCTATAACCTGTTAAAATCATATGGGTTTGAGGTACGTTACCAGCCCTTTGAAGTAGAAAGCTGGAGCCGCGGAAACCTGGAAGTTCAAGTTGGGTCTCAAGGCAATTTAAGTCCGGTGAAGTCGGTTTCTTTGGCTCATTCGCCAGTTAAGGCCGATCTTTCTGCTCAGTTGGTTGATATGGGCAACGGCGTAGAAGATGATTATCTGGCTAACCCTGGGGCGGTAAAAGGCAATATAGCCTTGGTTTATCTGGGAGTTTTGCCCGGTTCAAAGCCCGGCACTAAAAGCCTGCACCGCTCAGAAAAAACGGCCTTGGCCAGCAAATATGGCGCAAGCGGTATCATTGTGATCAATTCAGTTCCTGGTGGGGTTTTGCTTACCGGTACGGCCTCTGTAACCGGTAAATTGATTTCTATTCCGGCAGTTTGTATAGGTTATGAGGATGGTTTTAAGCTGAAAGAACAGCTCAAATCCGAGAAGCTTTCCGCCCAAATTAGCATGACCAACTTTTCGGGCATGATCAAAGCCCGTAACGTAATTGCCACTTTAAAGGGCAAGCAACTGGCCGATGAGAAAATTGTAGTAGGCGGCCATTTGGATAGCTGGGATCTTTCTACCGGCGCTATTGATAATGGAATTGGCTCTTTCTCGGTGCTAGATATGGCCCGTACTTTTTCTGCTCTGAAACTGAAACCCCAAAGAACCATCGAGTTTGTGATGTT
>DASQIU010000080.1:0-20863 GCA_035631395.1 Daejeonella sp.
CAGGTTTAGGTGGAAAAGCCTTTGCAAGGCAATCCGGCTCCCATGTGGGCAGAGATCTCTCCTATCGTCGAGATGACAGGAAAAGTAAATCTCTACTTCACCGCTTTCTAAAACAAAAAAATAATCAGATTATTTATCTATAAGGGCTAAATCTTATGATGAAACATTCTACTGCCATTCGAAAAAACTGTGTTTAAAAGGCAGCGCATTGCATTAAGTAATGTATGTCTTTCCATTAAAAAATAATTTTATGAAAAATATCAATCAACCCGGGCACAATAAACTTTTAGGCGGCTCACAAGGACATGCCACCTCCGACAGGGCTTTTAAATCAACCAAAGTCGGACTAAAACAGCGGGGAATTTCCAATAGTGGCGGCCAAATGTCTAACCAAACTGATAATAAACAAGCTACAGTAAATAAAGGATATCAAAATCCCGGTGTACAGGGGAAAAAACATGCGCCTAAATTACCGGGAGAAACACGTTTAAAAGGCGGCCTGTAAATGGCTGAAGAAAAAGGCCCGGAAAATTCGGGCTTTTTCTTTATACAAGGTATTTTTTAATGGATACCGCCTAAAAGCCGGCTCCAACGTATTTTATTAAGGAAAGAACCATTGCTATCCCAGCTCATCCAAACAAATAAAGCTTTCCCAACAATATGATCTTCGGGCACAAAACCCCAGTAGCGGGAGTCTAATGAATTATGACGGTTATCGCCCATCATCCAATAGTAATTCATTTTAAAAGTATAGCTATCGGCTTTTTTCCCGTTTATTAAAATATCATTTCCAATCTGCTGAACTTTATTTCCTTCATATACCGAGATTGCCCGCTGATATAATGGGAAATTGGTACTATCTAACTGAACGGTCCAGCCTTTTTTAGGCACTATAATAGGACCTATATTATCGGCATTCCACTTAAACCTGGAATTATGCGGAAACGTTTCCGGCTCATAATCGCCTATAGGTCTTATTATTGGCGTTAAAGTAACCACATTAGACCACTTTTTGATCAAATCGGCTTGCTCGGCAGTCATATTAAATACGTATTCATCCGCAGTAGCCCGCTGAACTTCTATCCGCATATCTTCTAATGCCTGCGGATTAAAGTCCGTACCATCGGTTTTTACATAATAAGTGGTTTCACCAAATGCCGGGTTTTCGCCAGGCTTGCTATTGATATACACCTGCGTGTTGATAACTCTTAACGTATCGCCGGCAATAGCCAAACAACGTTTAATATAGTTTTCACGCTTATCTATGGGGCGGTAGTATGGAGAATCGGCTTCCATAGGATAGTTAAAAACTACCACATCGTTTCTTTTTATACTGCTTAATCCCGGTAAACGACGATATTTCCACTGAATACCATCCCAATAGGCTTTCGTATTAATAATAGGCATGGTATGATGGGCAAAAGGAAAAGCTACAGGCGTAATAGGCATACGAGCCCCATAATTTACTTTACTCACAAACAGGTAATCGCCCACTAATAGGGTTTTTTCCATAGATCCGGTTGGAATAACATAGGCTTCTATAAATAATCCGCGGATAAGAGTAGCAGCCACAACGGCAAAAATAATGGCATCAAACCATTCTCTTCCGGCGCTTTTTTTCTTCTTTTCCTTTTTCCCGTTAGGGTTCTTTTTCCAGAATTTCCAATTCATGTTAAATAAAATATTGCGGCAATATAGGATTTAAACGCTAAAATCAAACATATCACTGATGTTATAAAATCCGCGGCGGTTTTGTAACCATTCAGCAGAAAGCACTGCCCCTAAGGCAAAACCAGCCCGGCTGTGTGCAGCATGTTTCAATTCAATTTCATCTACTTCAGAACTGTAAATAACCGTATGCGTTCCGGGAACATCCTCTATGCGATGTGATTCAATCAATAATTGTCCCGGTTTGGCTACTACCTGGTTTTCCTGACCAACCAATTCATTTACCCACTCATTTTTCCGATCCAGAGCATCAATAATACCATCTGCTATGGTAATGGCCGTACCACTAGGGCTATCCAGTTTTTGAGTATGATGAATCTCTTCTACCTGAACTTCGTATTGAGGATAGCGATTCATGATTCTGGCCAGAACTTTATTGATATGGAAAAACACATTTACTCCTATACTAAAGTTAGAAGCATATAATAGAGATTTGTTACCGGCCAGGCATTCTTCTTTTATTGACGATAACTGATCATACCAACCCGTTGTACCTACAACTATCGGTATTCCGGCTTCAAAGCAGGTTTCTATATTGGTTAAAACCGATTCAGGCCTGCTGAACTCAATGGCTACATCGGCCTTTTGAAGATTCGCGGGTGTAAGTTCATGCAAATTAGCGGACGATATCTTTAAAACAATATCATGCCCTCTGTCTATGGCTATTTGCTCAATAACCTTACCCATTTTACCGTAACCTAAAAGCGCTATTTTCATAAATTAAAAATTAAGGTTGGGAGAAATTGTATATCCAGGCGTTTTAACAACCCTTAGCAAATAAAGCATTATTATAAAAAAGCTAAGCTTAGTTTAACAGCCGGAGTTACCGATGCATGATTGAAAGGCTGTGGCTGTTGCAGCATAGAAGGTTTAACCTGCAAACTCAGATCATTACTGATATCAAAGCGGAAAAACTTGGCATCGATATAAGCATCAATAATATTAATTCCGTAAAAGGCCAGACCAGCCAAAATAGAAAGATCACGGTTACGGCGATAAGCATCCTTATACAGAATAATTCCCTGATCTGAAGCATTGATATACAAAGGATTTTGCTTCTGACCAGGATGGGCCCCACGAAACTGAGCCTCTTTCAAAAATGTATGATAATAGCGATTGTTAAATTCGTAAACCAAACCAATACCCACAAAACCGCCATACACCAGAGGCACTTTCCACCAGCGACGGTTATCAATCTGGCCCCACCCCGGCACAATGGCCGAATGGATGGCCGCACGCCGGGTCATTTTTTCCAGCTTCAAGCGGGCTGCATCTTTAAAAGGTGCGTTTTTTTCCGTAGCCGGAAGAATAGAAACTTTTTTGACAGTATCGGCCAATGGAGCAATGCTATCTGTTTTCTGGGCACAAACATCCAGGCTCCCTAAAAGACTTGCTGTTATAATCAGAAAAAAATTCCTGAAACTCATTACCAATCTAACATTTCTAAGATACGGTTCAAATCATCCTCAGACATAAAAGGAATCTCGATAGCGCCTGTGCCCTTATCCTGGACTTTTAACTTAACGCGAGTTCCAAATTTAGAGGCCAAATCGTCCTGTATTTTTTGTAAATGAAATGACATAACACTGGGTTTTGCCGCCGGTTTGATTTTATTTCCAGGTTTCTGTATTTGGCGTACCAGTTCTTCTACTTTGCGCACTGATAAGCCCTGTTCAATAATTTGCTGATGGATGTAAAGCTGCTTATCTACATCTTCTACTGAAATTAAGGCCCGGGCATGCCCCATCGAAATTTCATTATCGCGGATGGAAGCCTGAATAGAAGGCGGAAGTTTCAATAACCTTAAATAATTGGTTACGGTAGAGCGGCTTTTGCTCACGCGGTCGCCTAGTTCTTCTTGTTTCAGGCTACATTCTTCCACCATGCGCTGAAAACTTAAGGCCACTTCAATGGCGTTCAGGTTTTCCCGCTGGATATTTTCAATCAGGGCCATTTCCAGCATCTGCTGGTCGTTGGCGGTACGGATATAAGCCGGAATTTCAGTCAACCCGGCCAATTTGGAAGCCCGTAAACGGCGCTCACCCGATATCAACTGATAGCTGTTAAGGCCCATTTTACGAACCGTAATGGGCTGAATTAAGCCTTGCAGCTTAATGGAATCTGATAATTCCTGCAATGCTTCCGGCTCAAACTCAGAACGCGGCTGAAACGGATTTACCTCTACCTGACTAACTTTAACATGGCCGATAGTTCCTAAAGAAGCGCCCTCGTTGCTCAATTGCTGCCTGGCGGCCTGAACAGCTTCTGTATCATTCAATAATGCACTTAATCCTTTTCCTAGTCCTGTTTTTTTCTGATACGTCATCTGTTAAACTGTTGCTTGTTTTAAAGCCTCCTCATGAGGCACCATTCCGTTTTTCTGAATAATTTCCCGGGCTAAATTCAAATAGTTAATAGCGCCTTTGCAATTAGCATCGTGCATAATTACCGAAACTCCATAGCTTGGCGCTTCGCTAAGGCGGGTATTCCGCTGAATAATCGTTTCAAAAACCAGATCTTCAAAATGCGTTTTAACCTCTTCCACCACTTGGTTGGATAAGCGCAGTCGCACATCGTACATGGTTAAGAGAATCCCCTCTATTTCTAATTGGGTATTTAAACGGTTTTGGACAATCTTAATCGTATTTAAAAGTTTGCCCAATCCTTCCAATGCAAAATATTCACACTGCACCGGAATGATTACCGAATCGGCAGCGCTTAAAGCATTAATGGTAATTAAACCCAGAGATGGAGAACAGTCAATGATGATAAAATCATAATCTTCCCTTATCTTATCTAATACCGCCTTCATTTTAAACTCCCGGTTATCCAGATTAATCATCTCAATCTCGGCCCCTACCAGGTCGATATGTGCAGGCAGCAGATCTAAATTAGGCGTATTGGTTTTCTGAATGGCCTCACTTGGGTCAATATCATTAATAATACATTCATAAATGCTTGATTTAATAGTTCGGGGGTCAAACCCAATTCCAGAGGTTGTATTGGCCTGCGGATCCGCATCCACTAGTAAAGTACGGTATTCCAGAACCGCCAAACTGGCGGCAAGGTTAATGGAAGAAGTGGTCTTTCCAACGCCCCCTTTCTGGTTAGCTAACGCGATTATTTTACTCATTCTCTATTTAAATATTTACAAACATGTGAAACTAAAAAGCGTAAAATTTAGTCGTCATTTTATTAAAATGCTATTTTTGACGCGTTAATGGCCTTTTCAATGCCCGACTAAGATACTAACTTTATACAATTTTATCGGCGGAGCGAGTTTTCGTTTTGCACATCTTATCCACAAAATGACAACTATTATTGCCAGTACCAATCGCCAGGGGAGCTATACCCTCAAATTAGCCACCTATTATTTGAACCAACTGGCTCTTAAAGGACATCCGGCAGAATTATTATCACTTACCGATCTACCCGAACATTTTATCCATTCAGACCTCTACGGAAAACGAAGCGAGGCCTTCCAACCCATCCAGGACCGCATTACCGCCAGCAGCAAATTTTTATTTGTTGTACCCGAGTATAATGGCAGTTTCCCCGGGGTTCTCAAAGCTTTTATCGACGGCTGCAAGTTCCCGGATAGCTTCTACGAAAAAAAAGTGGCTTTGGTTGGCCTTTCGTCTGGAAAATACGGAAATATACGTGGCATAGAGCACCTTACCGGAATTTGCCATTACATCAACCTGCACGTAATGCCTCTACGCTTGCATATTCCATACATCGACAAGGAATTTAACGAAAAAGGAAATCTCTTTAAGGAAGATACCTTGAAGTTTGTAAATCAGCAGATAGAAAAGTTTATCGCTTTTTAAGTTCAGCCGCTGATCAGTCTGGCTAAACCAAATGCCGCAGCAGCAGCCAGGGCGCCTATAAAAACCACTTTTAAAGCTCCGCTAAAAGGACGTTGCCCGGTTACTTTGCTTTTGAAATACCCGAAAACAAACAGGCAAATCAGCGTGACCACACAGGAATAGTAAAGTGCTTCGGCCGAATTGCTGATTAAAAAATAGGGCATCAGCGGAATGATACCACCGCCAACATAAGATAAGCCAATGGTGAAAGCGCTTTTTGAAGCCCGGTTGGCCTGAGGTTTTTCCAAACCCAATTCATAACGCATCATAAAATCTACCCAGCGGTCTTTGTCTTTTGACATTTCCTCGGCAATTTCATGCTGCAATTTTTCAGACAGCCCAAAATTGGCAAACACCTCCCGCACCTCGGCCTTTTCTTTCTCCGGAAACTCATCTACTTCCTGATATTCCCGGTGCAGTTCTGAAGAATAATGATCGGCTTCGGTACGGCCAGCCAGAAAACCACCTAAACCCATAGCAATAGATCCGGCAGCAATTTCTGCAATACCGGCTGTAATCACAATGGATGACGAATCTACCGCTCCGCTAAGTCCCGCAGCCAGCGCAAATGGCACGGTCAAACCATCGGCCATGCCAATAACTATATCCTGAATGGTATCAGAACTGCGTAAATGTTTCTCAGTATGCATAATCTAACATATAAAAGAGACCAATATTAACTTCAGTTTTTTAACATCAACGGCACAAAAATATCAGAGCCTATTTAAATTTTGTGAATGTTTTTTATATCACCCCCTAAAGGAGTTTTTACGTTCTTGTTTTGGAATTTCTACTAACACATAGCTCCTAACGGAGCAAACTATTTCCCATGGGGTCGTAATATTAATAGAAGCTTAAATTATATATGCATTAAAGTCCCATCGGGACGACACATAATTATTCTTGATACAGATTTAAACGGGCTCTCAAATACCAAATTTTATCCAGCCGGGTCCCTCGTATCCAAAAATAAACTGTTTAGGATGAATAATTTCGGCCAAAATTTCCAGACTATCAATTATTCTGGGCCCGGAACGGTTAAAATAATGATTTCCATCGGCAATATAAACCTGGTTGTTTTTTACGGCAGCAAGGTTTTCCCAACCGGGTAATTGCAGCAGCAAATTGATTTCTCCCAAAGTGTGCTGAATAGAAAATCCGCAGGGCATAACTACCATCATATCCGGGTCAATGGCCTTTAAGGCTTCAAAATCAACATAAGGAGAGTGCTTTCCTTTTTCTGCCAATACAGATTTCCCGCCGGCAATTTCCAACAATTCGGGCATCCAGTTACCAGACAGCATCATCGGGTTAAGCCATTCTATACAGGCTACCGCAGGTTTGGCATCAATAAATTTCAACTTATGGCGTATAATATCCCGCCGTTCTTCCATTTCTTCAATCAAAGTTTCGCCACGTTCTACTACATTTAATGCCACAGCTACTTTGCGGATATCCTGGAAAATATCATCTAAACCATGTGGCTCTAAAGAAATTATTTTTATTTCCTTGTCTAGTAAATCCTGCAAAGCCGCTTCCACCTCTTTTAAAGACACGGCACAAACCTCACACTGAGCTTGCGTAATCACCACATCGGGCTGTAAAGAACGGATCAACTCTTTATCGATCTGATAGATTGATAAACCATCCTCTAAAATTTCCTTTACCTGCTGGTCAATCTGCGTGCTGTTTAAACCAGCCTGAAGCCTTGTCGAAGTACAAACCGGAAGTTCGCGAATATCTTGCGGAAAATCACACTCATGCGAGCGGCCCACCAGGTTTTCCTGAAGACCCAAAGCGCAAACAATTTCAGTAGCCGAAGGCAACAGGGAGATTATTTTTTTATCAGCCATTAATCATTAATTTGTGCAAATGTACAAATCCTGCCAACGCTATATCGGATTAAACACGCATTCGGTCCTTTTTAGAAACACGCGGTTTTCCTGGTTTCTAATTTTAGGACTTTATGTATTTTCTGTACTGCAATTAAGTTGTAGTCGCCAACCCGAAGATGGGGAAAAAACCGTTTTTACCCTGAATCTGAATGAAGGCTTAAGCTCGCTCGATCCGGCTTTTGCCCGGAACCAAAACGCCGTTTGGATGACTAACCAACTCTTTAACGGACTGGTGCAAATAAACGATAGCCTGAAAACCGTTCCGGCCATTGCTAAAAGCTGGGAAATATCGCCCGATGGCAAAACCTATACCTTCCATTTAAGGAATGATGTTTTTTTCCACGATGATCCCCTATTTCTACAAGGTAAAGGTCGAAAAGTAGTGGCCTCTGATTTTGTCTACAGTTTCAGCCGGATTATTGATCCACAGGTTGCCTCTTCCGGCGCCTGGATCTTTAATGATAAAGTGAGCGGAAAAGATGCTTTCCAAGCGCTTAACGACAGCACCCTGAGCATCAGCCTAAAACAGCCCTTTACCCCATTTCTCAGCATGCTGACCGCTCAATATTGCTCGGTAGTACCGCATGAAGTTGCCGATTTTTACGGGAAAGATTTCCGAAATCATCCGGTAGGTACCGGCCCTTTTAAATTCAAGTACTGGAAAGAAGGGGAAGTACTGGTATTACTAAAAAATGAAAATTACTTTGAGACAGATGGCAATCAGCGCCTACCCTACCTGGATGCTGTAAAAGCCACTTTTATTGCCGATAAGCAAACGGCTTTTATGGAGTTCATTAAAAAGAATCTGGACTTTTTTAACAGTATAGATGGCAGCTACCGCGATGATATTTTAACTAAATCGGGTAAAATGACCCGCAAATATCAGGGGAAATTTCAACTGCTAACCGGGCCTTACCTAAACACCGAATACCTGGGCATGCTGGTAGATAGCAATATGGCCATTGTAAAATCATCGCCCCTAAAACACAAAAAAATACGCCAGGCCATTAATTATGCTATTGACCGCCAAAAAATGGTCAAATATCTGCGCAACAGCATTGGCACTCCGGGTACAGCCGGATTTATTCCAAAAGGGATGCCGGGTTTTGAGCTAAATGCCGTAAAAGCTTATCATTACGATCCACAAAAAGCCAAAGATTTGCTTGCGGAAGCGGGATACCCCAATGGCCGGGGTTTGCCTGAAATTACCTTAAATACCACCACCACCTACAAAGACCTGATTGAGTTTGTGCAGGGCGAGTTAAATGCCATTGGTATTAAATGCAAGGTAGAAATGAACCAGGGCGCCAGCTTACGCGAATTGATCTCCAAAAACGGAGTTAACTTTTTCCGCGGCTCCTGGATTGCCGATTATCCGGATGGCGAAAACTACCTTTCGGTTTTTTATTCTAAAAATTATGTGCCCATTGGGCCTAACTACACCAGCTTTAAAAGTAAAAGGTTTGATGAGCTGTTTGAGCGCTCTTTTGCCGAAACCAACGATGAAAAACGCTACGCTATGTACCGCGAAATGGATAACCTGGTCATGGCTGAATCACCGGTTGTGGTTTTATTTTATGACCAATTAATTAACCTGTACCAGAATAATATTAGCGGCATGAGCAACAATGCCCAAAATTTACTGATGCTAAAAAGGCTTAAAAAAGCTAATAGCTATTAGCTTTTTTTCAAACGACAGCTAAATTTAAACTTTCCAAAAGTTTCAAACTTTTGGAAAGTTCGATAAGAGCCTCTCTCCTATAGCTAATAGCTAAAAGCCATTAGCTAATGGCCAATAGCCGATATTTTACGTAAAGCCCCCAGCACAAAACGCATTGCCGGCCCTAAATAAGCCGTTTTATTAAAATTGCCAATAATATGCACATCCATTACCGGATTGTAAAGCATAAAAGATCCGATAGAACCCAGATGGCCCCAGGCATTATATTTGGTAATAAAAGGTAGCATCCGCACCCGCATGAGTCCATAACCATGGTCTAGTCCCGTCCATCGTTTATTCCACTGCTGCAAGCTGCTAAGCGTTTTATTCTGGATCAACTTATTTTCCAATAAGGCTTGCATAAAAAGAAGTAAATCTTCTGAGGTGCTTACCGTTTGGCCGCCGGAATAAATACTGCTAAAACTTCTGTAATCTTCAATATTAATTTCCCTGCCGTTAGCATTAATATGTGCTACCGGATAATTGCTTTTGATTGCCGGCTCTGAAAACTGCGACAAATATGAGTCTCGCATTCCCAGCGGATTAAAAATATACTCATGTAGCACTTCCTGGTAAGGCTTAGAAGTAACCTGCTCAATAATTAAACCTAAAAGGTTATAACCTGTATTGGAATAATGAAAACCCTGCCCCACAGCAAAACGAGTTTTATAATGCTCCTTTGTCCATTGTATAGTTTCTGCAGGAGTCCAAAAACGGGCGGGTTCATCTAAAATAAGCTCCAGAAAGTGTTTCCCCTGCCGAGGTTTATCCTCATAAAAATCCGGAAGACCGGAAGTATGATTCACCAGATGTTTAATCTGGATCTGATGCGAATAATCTTTGCCGCGATAAACATGAAGATCCTGAATAATATCCGCGGATAAATACCGGTCAATCGGATCCTGATAATTTAATTTACCCTGTTCAGCCAGCATGGCAATAATTACCGAGGTAAAGGCTTTGCCAATACTTGCCGTATGATAGGGCTGACCCGCATGAGCCGACATATTACCGGTTTGTCCGGCTGCCATATTCCAATGGATATTATATTTATCAGAATGGATCAGCAAATAAGCATTATGCAAGCCCCGATTAGCCTCAACCAGCCCATTTAGTTTTTTTTCGATTGCTAATCTGATTTTTTCGTTTTTCACAATTTTTTATGTTTTTTAATCAGGATTTATTTTCGATTAAATAGTAAACCGTGCTAATGTGCTATTATTCCCCCCCGTTTAAGTAGAAAATTCACCTCGCAAAATAACCTATTGCACATCCATTCTAAAACAAAAAACCGGCTTCCACATTCATAGAAGCCGGCCAAACTAAACTTAAACTAAACAAAAACTCTTATTGATTTCCGGCAGCTCCCTGCTCACCTTGTTTCAAATCGTCATTGTTGACCCGTTTTTTACGAGGCTGATTAAAGCTCATTTTACCAAACTGCCAACTAAAGTTTACTCCTACTGAACGGAAAGGAATAGAGAAATTAGACGACTGAACAAAATCCTGTCCATTAAGTTGCGATTTAAAGTTCTTGCGCTCATTTAATGGATCGATAATATTTAAACCGATGCTACCTTTTTTGTTCATGATCTCCTTTTTCACGCCGATATTCCACATATTAAAGCCCGGATTGGTACCCTGAGAAGTACGACGTGGTGAGTTAACCATAAAGAAAGTTTCTGCAATAACGCCTCCTTTAAAGTTCATGCTTCCGCTGATGAAGGCATTATAAACCAGATAGGTATTACTGTTTTGTAAAGGGCCTAATGCAACTGGTTTCACATCATAAGTATTCACATTCAGGTTTCCACGTAAGGTTAATTTCTGGATCGGATTGATCGAGCCAAACAAGTTCATTCCGAATGAATTATTGGTTCCAATGTTATTAAAGGTCTGAATATTTACCGTTGCTCCGCTAGTCGGATCCTGGCCTTTGGCTACAAAACTTTCAATAATGTTTTGTGTATGGCGATAATATAAGGAAGCATTAATAACCGTGGTTTTCACAAACGTAGAGTAACCTAGCTCAATATTATTAGAAACCTCTGGCGATAAGTACGGATTACCCTGAGATTGATTGATCAGGTCGCTTGCATTTCTGAACGGGTTCAGGAAAAACAAGCTGGGGCGCTGAATACGCTTATTATAACTTATTTTAACCGTTTGGAAATTCTTAAAGGTTCTGGAAAAAGCCACGGTAGGTATAAAGTTGTAATAATTATTGTTAAAGGCTGTTACACTATTTGATGTAGAACTGCCTGATATCTGCGTATATTCCAATCTTCCCCCTACTTTCATACTATATTTTTTAGCCAGGGTAAAACCTACCGTAGAGTATCCCGAAAAAACATCCTGGTTATAATCAAATACATTAGAGCGAGCCGCATTTCTTGCAAATACATTACCATTCCAGGAATCAACCTCGGTATCGCTGGTAATATCGCGTAAAATGGTTTTTGCACCCATCTCCAAGGTCAGCTTTTTAAATGGATGCACATAATCGGTCTGAAAAGTAACTTCCTGATTACGGGCATCATTATTTCCAATTTCATCGACACCCACACCTCCCTGATACAGGGTAGTATAATCTTGCAGGTTTTTACCTTTGGTTAACTGTCCAGCAAAAGAAATCTCCTGTCCTTGTTTTTTAAACTTATGCGTATAATCTGTAGTCCAGTCTATACCTGGAATAATAATAGAACGGTCTGTATTGCTGGAAAACTGGTTTGCCGCATTATTGAAATAGCGTGTAGAAAACACATCGCCGGCAAAAGAATTCTGGAAACGGTTGAAACTTAAATTAGAAGTAATGGCATTAAAACTATTAATATCGTAATCGGCGCCTACAGAACCCCGGAAACCTAAGCGGGTAAACTCGCTGGAGCTATTCTGATCAAATACAGGATTTCCTGCCAAATCTGCCTGATTGAAAGCCACTTCACTTTTTTGTGGCCAGCCACCATTACCACCAAAATTTCCAGTGAGGCCCAAACGGCCTTTTTTGATATTCAGATTGGCATTTGCATTATTCTGACGGGTACCTACTCCACCACTGATAGAGCCGCTAACCCCTTCTACATTTTTCTTTTTAGTAATGATGTTGATAATCCCGGAAGTACCTTCTGCATCATACTTTGCCGAAGGGCTGGTAATTACTTCCACGTTTTTTATCTGATCGGCAGGAATCATTTTCAAGGCATCGGCCATGTTATTAGCCATTGATCCGGAAGGTTTTCCATTGATCAGCACTTTTACATTCTGACTTCCGCGTAAAGAAACATTTCCCTCTATATCCACAGAAAGCATCGGTACCTTACGTAATACATCGGTTGCGTTACCACCGGCGCTGGTTACATCTTTCTCGGCATTATATACCACCCGATCAATTTTGTTTTCAATCACCGCTGCTTCGCCGGTAATAGTTACTTCGCCCAGCATTTTTTGATTAGGGGTTAATACAATCCGGCCCAGGTTTAAATCAGGTTTTCCCGGAGTGGTAGTTACCGGATCGATAACTTTAGTTTCATAACCCAAAAACGCAATGGTTAAACGGTATTTTCCCGGGGTAATATTATCTATCCTAAAAGCACCTTTTTCATCAGTTAAAGAGCCATTAGTGGTTTTAGTAGAGCCACTGCGACCTAAAGCAATGGTAGCATAATCAACCGGTTTTTGACTCAATGAGTCTATAATTACACCCGATACTCTCCCTACTATAGAACTCCCCCCTCCAGGTGCCTGGGCGGCTGCAATTCCAACAGTAGATATCAAGGTAAAAAGTAAAAGTAAACGTTTCATAAAAAGTTATTTTCTCAATTAGTCGCAAAAGTAAGTCGAATGTTACACCGAAATAGTTAAGAATTGTTAAAAACAGTAACATCTGAGTTACATTTTAAATAGCGCCAAAGTAATGGGCAAAAAGAAAGAAATTAAATACTCGACTCTGTGCTATTTATCGTTTATGAAGTCTTGTTTGGAAGATTTGGAAAATTCCAGGGAAAACAAAGTAACAACACTGCAAAGCAGAGCAAACAAATAAAACGCTTTTTCAAGCTGCAAAATTTAGCATTCGCTGTTTCATCAACCTAACTTCAATCTTATCATCTCTATAAAATTTTAACAAGCTTGGCCATGAACTGCTTTCGGTTAGCTTTTTCACCTGCTTCTAATCGGCTTGTTATGAATCGTAATTTAAACTATTAAGATTTTATTTAAAAAACAAAACCATGGCGCCACATGAATGTTTGAATTAAATATTAATTATTAACTAATTAAAATTTAAATTATGAAAAACATTCTACAAATCTGTTTCGTGCTGATGTTTGTTGCCGTTGCAGCAATAGCACAAGACCGAACAGTAACGGGGCATGTTACCACTAAAGAAGATGGCTTGCCTGTACCTGGTGTTACTGTGAAAGTGCCGGGAACAAATATCGGTACTGTTACTGGTTCTGATGGGAAATATTCCATAAAAGTTCAGCAAAATACCACTCACCTACACTTTAGCTACATTGGCTATACTGAACAGTTAGTATTAATTACTAACAATGTTGCGAATGTAGCTTTGGTTCAGGACACAAAGCAATTAAGTGAGGTTGTGGTAACCGCTCTCGGTCAGACAAGAACAAAGAATTCATTAGCTTATGCTGCCCAGCAGGTAAAGGGAGATGAAGTGAGTCTGACAAGAGGGGCTAATGCGGCATCAGCTTTATCCGGTAAAGTTTCTGGATTGCAAATTATCCAGGGAAATGCTATTGGGGGGTCTACCAATGTTGTTATTCGTGGCATTAAATCCCTAACTGGAAATAACCAAGCCTTATTTGTTGTTGATGGGGTTCCTGTTGATAATTCAAACATTAACAGCGCTAATCAAAAAAGCGGCAGAGGAGGTTACGACTATGGTAATGCTGCTGCAGACATAAATCCAGATGACATTGAATCTATAAATGTTCTTAAGAGTGCTGCTGCAACAGCTATATATGGTTCAAGGGGTTCTAATGGGGTTATTATGATTACCACTAAAAGCAGAAAGAAAAGTGGGATGGGGATAACCATTAATTCAGGCTTGTCAGTAGGATCCATTGATAGAACAACCTTTCCAACCTATCAAAAAGAATATGGAGCAGGATATTCAGACCCATATCAAAGTGGCGATGGTTTTCTTCTTGTGGATGTCCTGGGAAACGGGGTTAAAGAAAGAGTGGCTCCCACATCTGAAGATGCATCTTACGGAGCTAAATTTGACCCAAATCTATTAGTTTATCAATGGGATGCATTTGATCCTACTTCGCCTAACTACCTTAAAAAAACCCCCTGGGTGGCTGCGGCAAATGATCCATCTACATTTTATGAAACGGCTGTTTCAAACAATAATAATATTATGCTAGATGCAGCTACCGATAAAGGATCTATAAAATTAGGTTACACCAGAAATGATGAGAGAGGAACCCTGCCTAATAGCCAGGTATTGAAAAACATAATCAACTTAGGAGCTACCTATAAAATTTCAGAGCGTATGATTGCTTCTGCAGTTGGCAATTACTCAAAAGTTGATGGTTTAGGAAGATACGGTTCAGGGTATAATGGTTTAAATGTAAATCAAAATTTCCGCCAATGGTATCAGACAAATGTTGATATACAAGCGCAAAAATCAGCTTACTTTAGAAATCAGAAAAATGTCACTTGGAATTGGAAAGATCCTTCGTCTTCAACTGGTCTTGTCCCAATTTTTACAGACAATTATTACTGGACCAGATATCAGAATTACCAAAATGACACCCGGAACAGGTTGTTTGGAAATGTTTCTCTTAACTACAAAATTACTGATTGGTTAAATATTTTAGGCCGGGTGTCTTTAGATACTTATAATGAATTTCAGGAAGAGCGTATTGCAGTAGGTAGTCAGGGAGCAGCCTCTTACTCCCGTAATGATAGAGGATACCAACAAGCCAATTACGATTTACTAGCTAATTTTGATAAAAATCTTACTGAAAACATTAATTTAAAAGGGGTATTAGGTACTAACATTAATAAAAGTACTTTAAGAAGAGTCTATTCTGCAACTAATGGAGGCTTAATTGTACCAGGATTATATACTGTTGCCAATTCACTCGGTACGGTTGCTGCCCCTATAGAAGATTATCAGCCGAAAGAAGTAGATGGTTATTTTGCCGGTCTCACATTGGGCTATAAAGATTTTATAACTCTGGATGGTACTATTCGCAGAGACGAGGCATCCACCTTACCGGCTGATGCTAATAAATACTACTACTATTCGGTTGCGGGTAGCTGGCTATTTTCCAGACAACTTCAAAATATATCATGGTTATCTGTGGGTAAAGTCAGACTAAACTATGCCACAGTTGGTAATGATGCCCCTTGGGGAAGCGTAAAGAATGTTTATGACAAGCCAAATCCGTTTGGAAGTACAGTTTTATTTGCTTATCCAGGCACAACCAACAATCCATTTTTAAAGCCTGAACAAACTGAAAGTAAAGAAATTGGTACAGAGTTGGCTTTTCTTAACAATCGCTTAAGCATTGATGCATCCTATTATATCACAAACACTAAAGATCAAATTATTCCGGTAGCCGTTTCAGCAGCAAATGGCTTCACAAACACCTTTGTAAACGCAGGAACTATTCGCAATAAAGGTTTCGAATTATCTTTATTTGGCACGCCAGTTAGAACAAATAATTTTTCATGGAATATAAATGTAAACTGGTCTAAAAATAACAGTAAAGTAATTGCACTTTATAATGACAGTAAAAACTTACCGCTAGCAAATTACCAAGGGGGGGTTAGTGTAAATGCAACTTTAGGACAGCCTTATGGAACTATTCAAGGTAAAACCTGGGTGTATGATGCAAATGGAAATAAAATTGTGGATGATTCAGGACCCAATGCTGGCTATTATCAAGTAACCACAACCACTACTAATATTATTGGAAACATGAATCCGAATTGGGTTGGAGGGGTCTATAATTCACTTAAATATAAGGGCGTTTCTCTTGGATTCTTAATTGATGTGCGTAAAGGAGGTAATGTTTGGTCATTAGATCAGTTTTATGCTACTTATACCGGAGTATTACCCAACACTGCAGGGCTAAATGATTTAGGAAACCCAGTTAGAGATCCAGTAACCAATGATAGTAAAAGCGGAGGGATAATTTTACCAGGTGTAACCCCAGATGGTAAACCTAATACTCAACGAGTTGTGATTGATGCAAACTCGCCAACTTTACCGCAAGCAGCATTTTCTTACGATGCCAGTTATGTAAAACTTAGAGAAGCAACCCTGTCTTTTTCTTTACCGAAATCGGTTATCGCTAAGATGGGACCAATTAAAGGAGTTGACTTATCTGTATTTGGCAGGAATTTATGGATTATTCATAAAAACCTTCCTTATGCTGATCCTGAAGAGAATCTTTCATCTGGGAATGCACAAGGAATCCAGAGCGGAGCTTATCCAACTACCAGAGTTTTTGGATTGAATACTAAAATATCATTCTAACCTTTAATTTAATTGAAATGAGAAAATCTATCATATTTTTTATATCCCTACTTTCATTAGTGGCATGTAAAAAGGACCTATCGACATTAAACGTAGAAACGAAGAGACCCGCAGCAGTACCTGCTCCTACTTTGTTTTCTTATGCTACCAAACAACTGTCAGACGTTTTAACCAGCGCCAGTGTTAACACAAATGTTTTCAGATTTACTGTTAGTCACTGGGCGATGTCTGTGTATCAGGATGAAGCCCAATATGATTTCTCAACCAGAAATATACCGCAAGGCTGGTGGACAATCATGTACAGGAATGTTTTACAAAACTTAAAACAGTCTTCAGATTTGATTAAAGCAGACGCAACGTTAGTTGCTGGAGAAAAAGCTAATAAATTAGCTATTTTGGATATAATGCAAGTATATGCCTTTAGTGTACTTGTAAACTCATTTGGTAACGTGCCTTATAGTGAAGCGCTAGATCAGACTAAGATGTTTCCAAAATATGATGATGCTAAAACGATTTCCTTAGACTTGATAAAACGCTTAAATAACGACATCAGCCAGTTAAATGCTTCAAGTGCGGCTTTTAAATCTTCCGAAGATTTAATTTATAGGGGGAATGTTGATAAGTGGATAAAGTTTGGCAATACGTTGCGCATGAAATTAGGAATAATTTTGGCTGATGTGGATAATGAAACTGCAAAAGCAGCAGTAGAAGCTTCTGCTGCCGCCGCAATTTCTTCTCCTGCAGACAATGGCAGCTTCACCTATTTAGCCGCAGCGCCAAGCCAAAGTCCACTATATGTAGATATTGTTACTGGTGGCCGTGCGGATTATGTTGCCGCAAATGATTTGATGAGCAAATTAACTGCTCTATCTGATCCGCGTAAAAGCCAATTTTTTGGCACTAGCAATGCTGGTATTTATGCAGGCGGAGTGGTTGGCAAAGTAAACACTTATGCAGATTTTTCTAAACCTAGCGCCAAGGTTTATGCACCTGATGCAACTACTTTATTGGCCGACTATGTGGAAGCAGAATTTTATAGAGCAGAAGCTGTAGAACGGGGTTATGCCGTAGCTGGCACTGCTGAATCTCATTATAATAATGCTATTACAGCATCTATTATCTATTGGGGAGGTACAGCAGCTGATGCCGCAGCTTACTTAGAGCAACCAGCAGTAGCTTACAGTACAGCTTCTGGAACTTGGAGGGAGAAAATAGGCACTCAAAAATGGATAGCCTTATATAATCGCCCTTACGATGGTTGGACAGAGTTGAGAAGATTAGATTTTCCAAAAATTACAGCACCCGTAGGTGCAAAATCTAATTTCCCAACCAGATTTCCATATCCTAACAATGAACAACAATTGAATGGAGCCAGCTACACAGCTGCAGCAGCAGCTATTGGTGGCGATAAAGTTGATGTAAAATTGTTTTGGGATAAATTCTAATTGACTTTTATAACAACTATTAATAAAGGTTGCCTCAAATATACAGGCAACCTTTGTTGTTTTTGGGTACTACTTTATTAGAGATAATGGAATCTATAAATTAATTAAAAACACATATCATGAAAAATAAAATAAAAATTATTGTAGCATTAGTTGGTATATCGAGCACTGCAATGACTAATGCTCAAGAAAGCTGTAAAGTTCTCCTGCCGGCTATTGCTGAGAAATATGATGGCGGCTGCAATAACGGAAAGGCACAAGGAAATGGTAAAGCAGAAGGCGTAGATACATACGAAGGCGAGTTTAAGGGTGGGCTGCCAGATGGAAGAGGAAGCTATATTTGGAAGAATGGCGATGTGTATGAAGGGCAATGGATAAAGGGAAAAAGAGAAGGGGAAGGGCAGATGAACATTAAAAGAAATGGCAAAGCCGATAGTGTGTTAACAGGATTCTGGAAAAATAACTCTTATGTGGGCAAATATGAAAAGCCGTTTAAGGTGCATTTCCGCTCAAGCCAATTCGCTTCTATAGTTATTTCAAAAAATACTAGAGGAAATAACAATAATAATTCTATTCTATTTACGGTGCAAAGTACTTCGGGCGGCTCTCAAGGGCTTAATACCGGGCCAGTACCCAGACCTGAAATAAGTGATATTTTAGTTCAACAAGGAGACTTTCTGAATTCAACTACTGAGCCATCAGGCCCTAAGGCCACAGCGAAAAAATTAAATGAAGTACGCTATCCTTTTCGAGCTATTGTGAAAATAGGGAGCCAGGAAGCTGACATTGAAATATTTGAACCCGGCGAATGGAACATTCAAATAAATCTCAATAATTAACTAATCAATTTGGGTATAATAAGACTGCTGTTTGAAACTTATGAGGCCTTGGTGTCATTTCCCCACACTCCATTGCTGGCTATAAAAAAACCTCCCTGGTTTAAACCAGGGAGGTTAAAAGCGACTTTTCTAAAGCGATCAACTAATGGCTAAACCACTATATTTACGATTTTCCCTTTCACAAAAATCATCTTCTTAGGCGATTTTCCATCCAGGTAACGTTTTACATCTTCGTTATTCAGAACCAGCTCTTCTACGGCCGAACTCTCTAAATTTAACGGAATGTTCAGATTCATCCGCATTTTTCCATTTACCGAAATAGGATAGGCAAATTCATTCTCTACCAAATATTCTGGATTAAAAACCGGATAAGTAGCATAGGAGATGCTTCCCGGCTGGTTTCCTAGCAGAGTCCATAGCTCTTCGGTAATATGCGGCGCATAAGGGCTAAGCACTACCACCAGATCCTGCAAAATTTTACGCTTGTTGCATTTCAAATCCCCCAACTCGTTCACACAGATCATAAATCCTGATACCGAGGTATTGAAAGAAAAACGCTCAATATCTTCTTCTACCTTGCGGATAATTTTATGCAAAGCCTTATACTCTGCCTTGGTAGGCTCCTCGTCTGATACCCGGAAATTAAATTCATCATCGTGAAACAGTTTCCAGAATTTGCGAAGGAATTTAAACACCCCTTCAATTCCGTTGGTATTCCAGGGTTTACTTTGTTCCAGAGGACCTAAAAACATCTCATATAAACGCAAGGTATCTGCTCCGTAACGCTCAATGATATCGTCAGGATTAACTACGTTGAATTTAGATTTCGACATCTTTTCTACCTCTACCCCGCAAATGTATTTACCGTTTTCCAGGATAAACTCGGCATTTTCAAACTCTGGACGGAAAGCCCGGAATTTATTCAGATCCAGGATTTCGTTTTCTACAATATTTACATCCACATGCAAAGCGGAAGTTTTATACTGATCTTTTAAACCGAAGGAAACAAAGGTATTGGTTCCTCTTCCCTCTTCATCAATAATACGATATACCAAGTTAGATCGACCCTGAATCATTCCCTGATTAATCAGCTTTTTGAAAGGCTCTTCTTCGGGCACATAACCCATATCCTTCAAAAATTTGTTCCAAAAGCGGCTGTATAATAAATGGCCCGTAGCATGCTCTGAACCACCGATATATAGATCCACATCTTTCCAGTATTCAATAGCCTGGCGTGGGGCAAATACATCCTGCTTGCGGTCTTCGGGCGAAGCCATATACCGGTACCAATACCAGCTGGAACCAGCCCAACCGGGCATGGTGCTTAATTCATATTCAAAATGATTCTGATATTTCCAGTTTTCTGCCCGACCCAGCGGAGGTTCACCGCTTTCGGTGGGTAAATATTTATCTACTTCAGGCAATACCAGTGGCAGTTCGCTCTCCTGGATCAAATGAGGCAATCCATCCTGAAAATAAACCGGCACTGGCTCTCCCCAATAGCGCTGGCGGCCAAAAATGGCATCGCGTAAGCGATAATTCACTTTGGCTTTTCCATCGTTCAGTTCTTCCAGTTTGGCAATAATGGCTGTGGTAGCATCCTGATAAGTTAATCCATTCACAAAATCAGAGTTGATATAACGGCCTTCTTTGGTAGGGTCGGCTTGCTGATCTAAATTTTGCTGAGCATCTGAAATGGCTACAATTGGCAAATTAAAGCGGGTGGCAAACAACCAGTCACGCTGATCGCCGGAAGGAACGGCCATTACCGCACCGGTTCCGTAACCAGCCAAAACATAATCGGCTATCCAAACGGGGATTTGTTTTCCACTAAGCGGATGAATGGCATAG
>DASQIU010000081.1:0-3511 GCA_035631395.1 Daejeonella sp.
GCAAGTTCAGACAGGAAATACGGAACAAAGCATACAAATTAAAAAAGGAGATCTACTACCCGAAATTCAGCAGCTCAAAAAGCTGGATTTAATTAAAATTGATGTAGAAGGGTATGAGTTTCCGGTTTTAAAAGGCTTACAACAAACCTTGGAAAAATTTAAACCGAGATTGATTTTTGAGTACGATCAAAATTATTGGCGCAATAACCAGCAGGATATTGACTATTGCTACCAGTTTCTGCGGGAACTAAATTATACCATTTATCAGATTATCCCCTTAGGATGTCATCGACTAACCCGCTCGGATTATATTGAAAGCGGAAACTTATTTTGCATCTGCCCCGATATTTAATTATGCCTGTTCGCCCTGAACGTTATTTATTACTTTATCTCCCCTGGTTGTTAAGCCTGTTATTTACGGCAACACCGGTGCTTTCTTATTGTATTGCCTGGCTGGGCTCTTTTTATATTTTCTACATGAGTATTGGCGGCAAAGTGAAGCCTCTGCCTGGCGGATTAAACTTAGGCGAGCAGTTGATGCGACCTTTGTTTTTGCCCCAAATTATTTTTGCCGGATATATGTGCTGCACTTCGGTATTCTACTTTTTAGATGTATTGGGATATGAAAATTTCACCACTCCTCCGCCCAACTACTTTGTAGATCTTAATCAATTAGAATTAGTTGCCCGATGCCAGCGATATTATTGTTTGGCACATGCTGCCCTGGTAACTGGCATTTTAAACGTCATGCAGTATCCTAAAGAGAAAAAATATGCGCTTCAAACTAAAGATATGGCCTCCTTTTTAATGTTGGCTGCTTTGGTATGCCTGGCCGTTTCTTCCTTTTTTAAAGTTACACCCGGACTTTATCAGTTTTATGTCCAGTTTAATGCCTTAAGTATCATTGCGGCCACCTTGGCGCTGGCCTTTGCCATTCCCTTAAAAAAAGGCTGGAACACGCTTTTCTGTCTGACTTTGTACCTGATGAATTTTTATCAGGCTTTATTATCTGGGTTTAAGGAGCCTATCATTATCAGCATTTTAGTTTTAGGGATATTCCTGTATCCCTTTTACAAAAAAGCCATTATCACCACCTTTGTGCCAGCAATTATCCTGCTCTTTATGTTTTTGCCGGCTTATAACCGGGCCTACCGGGAAAAAGCCTGGGCGAACGAAGAAGACAGTGAATCGGCCTCGCAGGCTGCCCTGGAAGAAACTTTTAATAAGCAACCTGGCCAGGAGGATGATTCTAACTGGGCTTTTTTAACCAACCGTTTTAGCGAGATTGGCATGTTTACCCAGTATGTAAAATCCACTCCCAAAGAAGTGGATCATTACGGCTTGCAGATATTTTATCAGGGATTTACCGTCCTAATTCCCCGCATATTTTGGCCCGAAAAACCTTTTACAGAAGAAATGGTGATGGAACGAGCTTATAATGCCGGAGTCATTCAGCGGGGAGCTACAGTATCGGCCAAGCCGCCTCTGGTGGTTGATGCTTACCTTTCGGGCGGCAGTTTAGGCATATTTTTGATCCTGTTTTTATTTGGCACTGTGATACAGTTGATTTCTGTACAAGCAGAAAAATTATTCAGTGGCTATATCATCGGCACCGCATTTATCTACTCCGGCTTATTCCAGATTACCTGGCGGGGAAATAGTATAGAAATTTTGATGAACAGCGTTCTTTGGGCCTATGTTTCCATGCTAATGATTTTTCAATTACTTCGAGCCTTCAAGATCTTACATAAAGTACCCGCTACCATCCATATATTTAATAGAAGACTTGACCTCCAGTAGTCAACCCAATATTTCATCTTCTTAAAAACCTGACATGCGAATTTTTCAAATCAATGCATCCTATAAACCGGCTTATATTTATGGAGGGCCAACCATGTCGATTTCTAAATTATGCGAAAAACTGGTCAAATCCGGACAGCAAGTAGAAGTACTAACTACTCTGGCCAATGGCAAACAGGAGTTTTCATATCCTACTGGTAAAATAACGCTAATTGACAGGGTTCCCGTTCGATTTTTTAAACGCATCAGTAAAGATCACACACATTTTTCACCTGCTTTATTAAGATATCTAAATAGGACAATCACGAATAACACGAGTTCGACGAATTTTCACGAATCCATAAACGAGGGACGAAAAACGAAAGACGAATTCAAATTAACCAATCAACAAATCAGCGAATCAACAATCAAAAAAAGTCACGAATTTAACGAATTACACAAATCCATAAACGAAGAACGAAAAACGAATGACGATTCCAAATTAACCAATCAGCAAATCAACGAATCAACAATAAAAAGAAGCACGAATTGGCACGAACCTAACGAATTTCACGAATCCATCAACGAAAGACGAAAAACGAAAGACGAATTCAAACCTTCAAATAAACAAATCAACACATCCACAAATAAACAACTAAACATTATTCACATACACGCCTGGTGGAATCTGGTTTCGGTGTTTTCCTGCATTATTTCCCTTAGACGGGGAAACACCATTATTCTATCGCCTCATGGCTCCTTAAGCGATTATTCTTTCAACAACCGGAGTTTTTGGGTTAAAAACATATTTCATCTGCTGATAGGAAAAAGGCTATTAAAGCATTGCCATTTTCATGTAACTACCGAAAAAGAAAAAAAGGATATTCTGCGGCTGTTAAATCCTAAAAGCATCCGGGTTATTTCCAACTTTGTGCAATTGCCCTCCAGCTGGAAACCTCCGGGATTTGCAGAAGGAGGTTCTAAACATCCTAAAATTTTCCCGCCGAATGATGCTTTAAAACTTTTATTTCTCTCCCGAATTGAAGAGAAAAAAGGACTGGATATCTTATTTAAAGCTTTAGCACAGCTTGATATTCCCTATCATTTAAACATTGCCGGCACAGGGGCGCAGTCCTATATTTCAGCGCTAAAAAAACTGGCCGACCGGTTAAATATTAGCCATAAAATAAGTTGGATTGGCATGCTGAACTACAAAGAAAAGTTTAAAGTTATTCAGCATCACCACTTATTGGTTTTGCCTTCTCATGATGAAAATTTTGCCAATGTAGTAGTAGAAAGCCTGGCAATGGGAACGGCTGTTCTACTTAGTGAAAAAGTTGGTTTAGCTCAATATGTAAAAGAAAATAATTGGGGTTGGGTGTCGCCATTACATCCGGATGCCTTTTGCAAGCATCTGGAAAGTATCTTTTATCAAAAAGACCAATTACAAACCATCTGCCAAAAGGCGCCCGAAAAAATAAGAACCGATTTCAATAGCCAGAGGTTGCTGGAGGATTATTTACAGTTTTATCGACAAATTTTAGAACATGAGTAGCTACCGCGATTATGGCTTTCAAAATGCCAATAGCTGTCATGCGCATTTTTACTTATATCAGCCCTTGCTTTACTTTTTAAAAGAAATCCCTCAGGCCAAAATATTGGATTTAGGCTGTGGAAATGGCTCTTTAGTGAATTGGCTGTTGGAGCAGGGTTTTGATGCTTATGGCACCGA
>DASQIU010000082.1:0-10004 GCA_035631395.1 Daejeonella sp.
GCAAAACCCGATGCCAGCCGCCAAATACCTTTGATGCAGTATCATGTGTACCGGTATATCATCGTGATCGATCATTTTAAGAATGAGTTGCACCTGCTGGAACATCGCACCGAAGAGGATGCCCCGGATGGCCTGGAAAAAATCCAATACCTCATTCAGAATAAAAACTTCCCTGAATATAAATTCAGCCTGAATGGCGAAGAGCAATCCAACTTTACCGATGCGGAATTTATAGAAGTGGTTGAAAACCTGAAAAAACATATTTACCGCGGCGATATTTTCCAGATTGTACCTTCCCGCGGATTTTCAAAACCCTTTTTAGGCGATGAGTTTAATGTGTACCGGGCTTTGCGCTCCATCAATCCTTCGCCTTATTTATTTTATTTTGACTATGGCGATTTTAAGATCTTCGGTTCTTCGCCCGAGGCGCAGCTAACCATCCGGAATAATGAAGCAGCTATTTATCCAATTGCCGGCACGTTTAAACGTACCGGAAACGATATTTTGGATGCCGAACTGGCCGAAAACCTGAAGAATGACCCCAAAGAAAGCGCCGAACATATTATGCTGGTAGACTTGGCCCGCAATGATTTGAGCCGGCACTGCCATCAAGTGGAAGTGAAATCCTTTAAGGAAGTGCAATACTACTCGCACTTAATTCACCTGGTTTCTAAAGTGGCCGGGCAGTTGCAGCCGGGCGTCAATCCTTTAAATGTGGTGGGCGATACTTATCCGGCCGGCACTTTAAGCGGTGCGCCCAAATATATGGCCATGCAATTGATCGACCAGTTTGAAAATCGCCAACGCGGTTTTTACAGTGGAGCCATTGGTTATATGGGCTTTAATGGCGATTTTAATCATGCCATCATGATCCGCTCATTTCTGAGCAAGAATAATGTTTTGCATTACCAGGCCGGCGCCGGTATTGTAGCCGATTCTGATCCGCAAAGTGAACTGAATGAAGTGAACAATAAAATAATGGCTTTACGCAAGGCGCTGGAAATGGCCACCGAAATTTAACCTTATCCTGATTAAGATACTGTGATGAAAATATTAGTGATAGATAATTACGACTCGTTTACGTTTAACCTGGTGCATCTGATAAATGAAACCGGGCATGAGGCCACGGTTTGGCGTAACGATAAATTTGAGCTGGAAGAGGTAGCGGCCTTTGACAAGATTTTATTATCGCCAGGTCCCGGAATACCCAAAGAAGCCGGTTTATTGCTGGAAGTGATTCGGCACTATGCTTCAGAAAAAAGCATTTTGGGAATTTGCCTGGGTATGCAGGCCATTGCCGAAGTATTTGGCGGAAAACTTTATAATTTATCCAAACCGGTGCATGGCCGGGCCACAGATCTGCATTTAACGCCTGAGCCGGAAAGCTTGTTTAAGAACTGCCCTGCCGGGTTTAAGGTAGGTCGCTATCATTCCTGGGCAGTTTGTGATGCAGGTTTGCCTCAGGAATTGAAAGTTACCGCTCGCGATGAAAACGGAGTCATTATGGCTTTATCGCATAGCACGCTGGATGTAAAAGGCGTGCAATTCCATCCCGAATCAGTTTTGACCGAGCATGGAAAGCAAATGATTGAGAATTGGTTAAATCATCCCGTAGGATAAAATTTGAAATAGAGTATGAATATTCTGGATAAAATAGTTGCCCGTAAAAAAGAAGAAATAGAGGATGCGAAATGCAGGAAATCGATAGATGAACTCCAGAAAAGCGATTTTTTTTCGAGGGAATGTTATTCTTTACGCGATTTTTTGCTCGATCCATCTAAAACCGGCATCATTGCCGAATTTAAACGGGCATCGCCTTCTAAAGGCATTATCAATAAACATTCCGGCGTAAGCCAGGTAACCAATGGTTATGCGGCAGCAGGTGCTTCGGCTCTTTCAGTTCTAACCGATGTAGACTTTTTTGGTGGTTCCAATGAAGATTTGCAGGAAGCCCGCCGGGCCAATCAGATCCCGGTTTTGCGTAAAGATTTTATGCTGGATGAATACCAGATCATAGAAGCAAAAGCCCTGGGAGCCGATATTATTTTATTAATTGCGGCTATTTTGAATCCAGAGGAAGTGAAAAAAATGGCAAAACTTGCCAAAAGCCTGGGTCTGAATGTGCTGCTGGAAGTACACAATCAGCAGGAACTGGAAACTAGCCTGTGCAATGAGCTGGACGCCATTGGGGTAAATAACCGCAACTTGGGCGACTTTTCGGTTTCTCTGGAACATTCTTATAATCTGGTTTCTCAAATCCCCGACCGGTTTTTGAAAGTTTCTGAAAGTGGGATCAGCAACCCTCAAACCATTATGGAACTGAAAAAAGTGGGTTTCAATGGCTTTTTAATCGGCGAAAACTTTATGAAAGAGGAAGATCCTGCTAAGGCGATGCTGGATTTTGTCCATCAGCTGAAATCATAAAGCGAAGCAGAAACAAATAAAGGTTTCTGCGTCTTGGCATTCACACTTCGACAGGCTCAGTGTGACAGTCGGTGTAAGCAAATTCCCGTCATGTTGAGTTTGTCGAACCATGTAGCACACCCACATTTCGTCAGGCTCAGTTAATGGGGCTGATAATAAATTTCGGACAGCCTTTTTTGAAATACTTATCTTTGTGCCTTGTTAATACTATATGCCCAAGAAGAAATTTTACGATACCGCCATTAAACCCGAAAAAGTTGTGCTGGTTGGTATTATTACCCCCGGAGAAACTGATGAGCAAACCCGCGAATATCTGGAAGAACTGGAGTTTTTAGTGGAAACCGCCGGGGGAATAACGGTTAAATCATTTACCCAAAGAATGCAGCGGCCAGACCGGGCTACTTTTGTAGGTACCGGAAAACTGGAAGAAATTCAGGCTTTTGTAAAAGCTGAAGAAATTGATATTGTGGTTTTTGACGATGAGCTTTCCCCCTCGCAACTGCGCAATGTGGAAAATGAATTGCAGGTAAAAATCCTGGACCGCAGTAATTTGATTCTGGATATTTTTGCCAAACGGGCACAAACCTCGCAGGCAAAAACTCAGGTAGAACTTGCTCAATTGCAATATTTGCTACCGCGATTAACCCGCTTGTGGACCCACCTGGAACGACAAAAAGGTGGTATCGGAATGCGTGGACCCGGTGAAAGCCAGATTGAAACCGACCGTCGATTGATTCTGAACAAGATATCCTTGTTAAAAGAGCGTTTAAAAGAAATTGATAAACAAAACTTGACCCAACGTAAAAACCGTGGGCAGTTGGTGCGTGTGGCTTTGGTGGGTTATACCAATGTGGGCAAATCTACTATCATGAATATGATCTCCAAATCGGAGGTGTTTGCCGAAAATAAACTCTTTGCCACCTTAGATACCACGGTGCGCAAGGTGGTGATTGAGAATCTGCCCTTTTTGTTGTCAGATACTGTAGGGTTTATACGCAAATTGCCACATCATTTGGTTGAATGTTTCAAATCTACTTTGGATGAAGTGCGTGAAGCCGATATTTTAGTGCATGTGGTGGATATCTCGCATGAGAATTTTGAAGAACAGATCAATACCGTAAATGAAACTTTGAAAGAACTTGGCGCTATTGATAAGCAGATTATTACGGTTTTTAACAAGATCGATGCTTATCAGGTTCCCAAATTTGACCCGCAGGATGATCTGCCGCCGCCTACCCTGGAAGATTTTGAAAACAGCTGGATGAGCAAAAACCAAAGTCCTTCTATCTTTATTTCGGCCCTAAACCGGGAAAATATCGAGCAATTCAGGGCCTTGCTTTATGAAAAGGTAAAGGCTATTCATTTGCAGCGCTATCCTTACGATAAGTTGTTGTATTAAGCTGCTTTGAGTTTTATTTATCTCTTAGCAAGGACTCGATTTCCGCTTTCAAAACAGGAAATCGCTTGGTTATAATCTCCCAAATCATTTCATCAGAAACAGAATCATATGCAATGATTCTGTTTCTGATTTCTGCTATTTCTTCTGAGTGGCTAATTTTAAGAGTCTGATCAGCTTGAAGAACCTTATTTAGAGTTTCGCCAATAATCCCCATATTCCTTTTAACAGCTCGTTTCATCCGCAGGTCAGTCTGGTATTTTGCAAAATCCTTTGATTGGTCATCAAAAAAATTCTCAATTTCCAGAATGGCATTTAGAATATTGTACAGCCATAGTTTCAGGTTATTGTCCATACTTTATTACCAAAGGGAAGCATAAAGGTTTTAAACTAGTTTACAAATATTTTGACTGCTGTTTTTCTGGATTGTTTTCTTGAAAATTATATATTTGATTGATAGTCAATTTGTTTGAGATAAATTAGGGAGCAATGAAAAAACTTTTCTTTACACTTGTTGCTTGCATTTCAGTTTTAGCAAGTCAGGGACAGTCCAATAATTCCATAGTCATCGGAAAAATCGACAGCGTAAATTCTACAATTCTAAAAGAACAGAGAAAAATCTGGGTATATCAACCCAGGGCAAATGGAAGTGCTGAAAAACAAATCTATCCGGTTGTTTACCTCTTGGATGCCGAATCACATTTTAATTCGGTGGTTGGAATGATCGAACAGCTAAGTTCTGTAAACGGGAATACCATTTTACCCCAAATGATCATAGTGGGGATTCCCAATGTGGATAGGACTAGGGATCTTACTCCCACCCATGTAGATGCTGCGCCACCTTTTTTAGACAGCACTATGTCTAAATATTCAGGCGGTGGCGAGCGATTTATGGCTTTTATTGAAAAAGAATTGATACCGCATATAGACGCTTTATATCCTACCGCCCCCTATCGCATGTTAATAGGGCATTCTTTTGGTGGTTTAACGGTGATCAATACTTTAATTCACCATACCAAGCTATTCAATGCCTACATTTCCATTGATCCAAGTATGTGGTATGATCAGGAGCGATTGCTAAAACAAGCAGGCAAGGCATTGAAAGTGAATTCCTATGCGGGTACTTCCCTGTATTTGGGAGTGGCCAATACCGTTGGTAAAGGCTGGGATTTATCCCAAATTAAAAAAGATACAAGCAGCATTACATATCATATGCGGTCGGTTTTGGCACTTAGCGACCATCTTAGTAGCAACAAGCAAAACCACTTAAATGTAAAGTGGAAATACTATGATGAGGATGATCATAGCTCGGTAGTGCTAATTACTCAATACGATGCATTGCGTTTCTTTTTTAAAGATTATAAACTAAATTTTAGCCCAAAGGATATCTCAGACCCATCGGTAAAGTTAGACGCATTGATCGCTCAGCATTATAAAAAAGTATCCGAAATTATGGGGTATAGTGTAAAACCTCCGGAAAACAGAATCAATAGCTTGGCTTATCAGGCTTTGAGCTTTAAAAACTTTAATAAAGCAGAAGGCTTATTTAAACTGAATACTGTCCTATATCCCCAAAGTAGTAATGTATATGATTCTATGGGAGATTATTATGATGCCGTAGGCGATAAAAAACAAGCGATTGAAAATTATAAGAAGGCACTAACCCTTGCTGAGGTTTCAGAGACTAGAAAAAAACTAGAAAGCCTGATCTCAAAGCAATAAGGGATTGAAATAGCTTGAGATAAGAACAATCCGGAGCGGCCTCTTTTCTGATTATTTCTTAGCTTTATATGGCAATTAAAGTGTAGATCTTCTCTTATGAACCTGAAAATTATATCCTTCCAGGTGGCCGATGCCATTGATGTAAAACAGTTCAGAACTGCCTTTACAGCAAGCATTCATTATGCTGATACAGATGAGCTGTTTTATCATATAGAGGAGTATAAAAATCTCTATGTGTTTAAATATGGGGTGGTGTGTTTTCTGGGATATAATGAAATAGAGATGACCTCTCTGCTGCAGTTGATCCAGCCTTTTTGCAAAAATTGGTTTGAGCATCGTTTGAGCGATGAATTTGACATAGAAGCCGGCACTCCGGGTATTTATTTTGGCTATAATAAAATTGGAATACCACGGGCAGATACGGAAATACTACGGCTAATTATGCTCAATGCTTCACAAAGTGTGGCCCTGGACTATTACAGTCAGCAAACCAATTTACTTTTGGAGGAAACCAATTACCATACGCAGTTGCTGGAAAGGAAAGGGAAGATTGATCTGCGGGGCACCGAGCTTAAAAAATACATTGGCCGTACCCTGAAACTGAAGAATAAGATTGTAGGCAACCTGTACATTTTTGATTCGCCTGAAGAGACCTGGGAGGACGAAAACCTGAATAAATTGGATATCGGCCTGAAAAAAACATTTGATCTGCAGGCCCGCTTCCGCATTATTCAGGAGGGCCTAGGGATTGTGAAAGAAAACCTGGAATTATTTAGAGACCTTCTCCAGTACCGCAACAGCGCCATGCTGGAATGGGTTATCATCATCCTTATTTTGGTGGAAGTGCTTAATTTGATTGTGGAGAAGGTTTCGGGGCTATTGCCTTAGTGCATTCTCCATTAATTAAAATTCTATTTTTCGGCCCTGAAATAGGGTTTTGAGCAGAAAAATAATCTTCAGTTTTGGCTATTCGGATTAGCCATAGCTTTTGCAACGGTTATTCCATCTTATCTGACTTCTTCATTTTATGCACTTTCGATTGTCAAAAAAGTGCAGCCGATAATTTTTCCGAATGGTGCCATTCATTGCCCTTAAATCTTCAGAAAGTGATTCTTTAACATATTCATAATATGAACGCTTGTTCTATATAACCCATTCATTTTAATTTAATGGGGATTATATATTTAAATAAATTCTTTGGGTGTTTTATGTGATCATTTGAATTTCAATGTGATATGCTGTAAAGGCATTTATCAGATATCGTTAAAATGTCCATGCTTAACGAAAAAATAATTAAGAGTTTTCTAGAGTAAACTTATTTGAAATATAATATTGAGTCCACCTCTTATTAACCTGAGGGAGCTTCTTTTGCGGTAATAAATTTTACCCTAAAGAGATTAATACTTTATTCATGAGACGCTTGTTTACTATTCTAACACTAGCTTGTCTGGCTTTGGTATATCCTTATTCAGGCTATGCGCAAAACAGAGAAAGTATCGTAACGGGAAAAATTACCGACGATACCGGAGAATCCCTGCCCGGGGTTACCATCCAATTAAAAGGTTCAAAACAAGGCGTTGTGACCGACGCTTCGGGCAATTATGCAATTGCAGTTGCTAACCAACAGGGCGTTTTAGTTTTTTCCTATATCGGATTTATTTCCCAGGAAATTCAAGTTGCTAATCGCTCCATCATCAATGTCCGCCTTCTTCCAGATACTAAAAATTTACAGGAGGTAGTGGTTACGGCATTAAATATGGAAAAAAATGCCAAAAGCCTGGGCTATTCCATGGTTTCATTAGACGGTAGTAAAGTAAACACGGTACAAACCCCCAATATCATTAATGCACTTTCCGGTAAAGTTGCCGGTCTGGATGCGGGTAATATAGCCAATGGAGTTGCCGGCACAAAAAAGGTGGTTATTCGCGGAGCATCGTCATTAACGGGTAACACCAATCCTTTATGGGTTATAGATGGAATTCCGATTAATACCTCTTCACTGGGGGGATTGGCAACCAATACACCTGAGGGTGGAATTGATTACGGCGATGGACTTACCGGGATTAATCCGGATGATATTTCGAGCATCAGCGTGCTTAAAGGAAATGCGGCGGCAGCGCTTTATGGTTCAAGAGCTTCTAATGGGGTAATCCTGATTACGACCAAAAGCGGCAGATCTGCAAAAGGAAAAATGAATATTGAGGTAAGCTCTTCCATACAAGTAGATAAACTGAATAATCTTACCGATTTTCAAAATATATACGGTCAAAGCGCCATCAATCAGCTCAATGGTAACGAATTGCCCACCAGTGCTGAAAATGCCAAAGGTTCGGATAGCTGGGGTCACCGCCTGGATGGAACACCGGCTCCGCAATTTGATGGAGTAATAAGGCCTTTCAGCCCTGTAAAAAACAATTATGAGCGTTTCTTTAATACGGGCAGTACTGTAAATAATACCATAGCCTTATCGGGCGGCAATGAAAATCAGGATTACCGGGTGTCTGTATCAGACCTGCGGAATACGGATATTGTTCCTAATGCTGATTTTGCCCGCACCAGTATCAATACAAAGGCATCTTCTAAATTTGGTAAACTGGATGCCGAAGTAGTACTGAACTATATTTTTGAAAAGGCTAATAACAGGCCATACATTGGAGGAAATCATGATAATCAATTCTATTCTTTATTGTACCTGCCTAATAGTATTGATATTGAATCTTTAAAGCCGGGATATGATGCCAGCGGTCGCGAATTTCTTTACACGCAGGGCGTTTCCAACCCCTATTATGTTGTAAATAAAGAAAAAGAGTTTGATACCAGAAACCGGTTAACCGGCTCGCTGAATTTGAAATATCAGTTTACCGATTGGTTATATGTACGGGGAAGGATGACCCGCGACAATTACCTGGCTAAAAGGTTGCAATATATTCCGGATAACAACGCTTCTTCAAGTTTTCCTTACAGCTCTCCCAATAACATAGGTGGGATATTTAATCAGCGTGAATTAGACAATACAGAGAACAACTACGAGTTTCTTGCCGGAGTAAATCCGGCCATGAAAGGTAAATTCAATGTAAATGGATTTGTGGGTGCTAATATCAATTGGCGTGCGGCTACTCAATTAAATGCATCCGGAAATACCTTTACAGTACCCGGAGTTTATACCTTTAATAACCTGAAAACTAAGTTGCCATCTACCAGCCAAAGCAGACAAAAAACAAATTCTTTGTTTGGTAGTGCAGAATTATCGTACAATAATTATTTATTCCTGACTCTAACAGGTAGAAATGATTGGTTTTCTACTTTGCCTAAGAGCAATAATAATTTATTCTATCCGGCGGCAGCTTTATCATTTGTATTCTCTGATGCCTTTAAATTACCATCCGCAATTTCTTTTGGTAAATTTCGGACCTCAACGGCACAGGTAAGCGGTGATACAGATCCTTATCAACTTGATTTAAGTTATTCATTGGATGCTTATCAATACAATAACTCTATACCGCTGCAAACTATAGGTACCAGCAACATTCCCAATAAACTGTTAAAACCACTTTTATCTACAGATTATGAATTTGGTTTGGAGATGGATTTTTTGAATAACCGTTTGGGCTTTGATGTGGCCTATTACAATCGCCAAATCGAAAATGATATTGTGAAAACGGCAGTATCAAGCACAACCACTTTTTCTACGGCTATTCTGAATGTGGGTAAATTAAAAAATACCGGGATTGAAGTATTGCTTCGGGCTACACCACTTAGAGCTCAAAACTTCTCATGGGATATCAGCGCTACTTTTTCAAAGAACAATAACCAGGTACTTGCTCTTGGCGATGGGGTAGAAGGCGCTCCCATTCAATTAGCAACTTCAAAAAGCGGTAATGCCTTTATTCAATTGGTGGAAGGACAACGATATGGTGGTATCTATGGATTTACCTATAAGCGGGATGCTAACGGCCGTAAAGTTTATGATAGCCGGGGATTTCCTTTAGCTGATAAAGCGGGTTTGTTAGGTTTTGGTGTTTATGATAAATTATTTGGATTCAGCAATACCTTCAATTACAAAAACCTGTCTTTATACACTTTCCTGGACGGAAAATTCGGGGCTTCCATTTATTCTGAAACCAATGCCACAGCCTATAAAAATGGTAAACATAAGGCCACATTAATTGGCCGTGAAGATGGCATTTTGGGTGATGGCGTTAATGAGAGCGGTGGAGAAAATACGGTACGCGTTGCCCCAGCCAGCATCGGTTCTTATTATAACCAAATCGGGTCAATCTCAGAACAATTTGTGTACGATGCCAGCTTTGTGAAACTGCGGGAAATAGCCCTCCGTTACAAATTTTCAAAGTCACTTTTAAATAAGGTTGGCATTAATAACGCCTCTGTTGCTTTGGTTGCCAGAAACCTGTTTACCCTTTACAAGGATAAAAATTTAGAGAATATCGATCCGGAAAGCAAT
>DASQIU010000083.1:0-10221 GCA_035631395.1 Daejeonella sp.
GCAAAAAGACCTCCCAGGTTATGAAACCTGGGAGGTCTTTTTGCACATTAAACTTAGCCTTGTAGCTAAGGGCTATCAGCTAACAGCTATTTATCTTCCAAAAGGCGTTTTTGGCATTCCCCGCATCATTTTGGCGGCTGCCGCCGGATTTGAAAACTGTTTCATCACCTTACGCATATCGTCAAACTGCTTAATCAGCTTATTTACTTCGGTAATATTGGTACCAGAGCCTTTGGCAATACGTGCCCTGCGGCTTGGGTTAATAGAATCTGGATTTTCCCTCTCAAAAGGAGTCATGGAGCGGATAATGGCTTCAATAGGAGTAAAGGCATTATCATCAATTTCCACATCTTTAATGGCCTTGCCCACACCCGGAATCATACCCATCAGATCTTTCATGTTACCCATTTTTTTGATCTGCTGTATCTGGCCAATAAAATCGTTGAAATCGAATTTATTTTTGCGGATTTTTTTCTGGAGTTCAGCGGCTTCTTTTTCATCAAACTGCTGCTGGGCACGTTCTACCAGGGATACCACGTCGCCCATGCCTAAAATCCGGGAAGCCATCCTATCGGGGTAGAATACATCCAGTGCTTCCATTTTCTCGCCTGTACCAATAAACTTAATTGGTTTGTTTACCACCGACTTAATGGAAAGAGCGGCACCACCACGGGTATCACCATCCAACTTGGTTAATACCACACCTGTAAAATCCAAACGATCGTTAAAAGCTTTGGCGGTATTTACAGCATCCTGACCGGTCATGGCATCCACCACAAATAGAATTTCATGCGGATTAGTGCCGGCTTTTACTTCGGCAATTTCGGTCATCATCTGCTCATCAATCGCTAAACGACCGGCAGTATCCACTATAACCACATTTTGCCCGTTCTTTTTGGCTTCGGCAATACCGGCCTGTGCAATAGCTACCGGGTTTTTAGAATCCAAATCGGCATAAACCGGAATTCCAACCTGACTTCCTAAAACCTGCAATTGGTCAATAGCCGCCGGACGGTAAACGTCGCAAGCAACCAATAATGGTTTTTTTCCTTTCTGGGTTTTTAAGAAGTTAGCCAGTTTACCAGAAAAGGTAGTTTTTCCGGCACCGTTTAGTCCGGCTATTAAAATAACAGTCGGGTTTGCCGACAGATTAACCTCAGTTACAGAGCCACCCATTAATTCGGTGAGCTCATCATTCATGATCTTAGTTAATAACTGTCCGGGTGAAATAACGGTAAGCACCTGCTGACCCAAAGCCTTTTCTTTTACTTCATCCGTAAAAGCTTTGGCGGTTTTATAGTTTACGTCGGCGTCTAAAAGAGCTTTACGAATCTCTTTCATTGTTTCGGCCACGTTTATTTCAGTGATGCTACCCTGTCCTTTTAAAACCTTAAAGGCCCGGTCCAGTTTATCCTGTAAATTTTCGAACATGTTCTATCGGATATAATTATCTGCCAAAATTAACAATATTCTACAGAACCCGAGGCGCAACCAAGTCATCATTTTGCAAATGATGTTTTCTGATTTTTGAATAAACTTTGTTTAATCATAAGTCCAAATTATTAAACATATTTTTAATTAAAAAGAATATTATTAATAACTATTTATTATATTGTCATTAAACTTGTTATTTCGCAAAAATTTACCTGTCTATTTCAAATATTTATAGACTATGAAAAACCTTTATTTTTTACTCAGCTTATTGCTCTGCGCTTGTTTTTTGCAAGCTACAGCGGCCTCGTTTAATTTTTCCAGCACTCCACCTGCAAAATTACCGGCCAAACTAGACCAGGTTATTACCTTTGCGGCTGATGCCGGTAAAACCTATGGCGATGATGATTTTGACCCCGGGGCTACCAGCAGCAATTCAACTATTCCTATAACCTATACCAGCAGCGATCCTTCTATTGCCAAAATATTAAACGACAAGATCCGCATTGGTAAAATAGGTATCGTAACCATAACCGCCAGTCAAGCCGGCAATAGTACATATAATCCTGCAGTTAGTGTTTCCCAGACTCTGGTAGTTTTACCGGCCATTTTAACCATAACAGCTGATAGCAAAAGTAAGGTTTATGGAACGGCTAATCCGGTTTTAACTTATTCTTACTCGGGATTTGTTAAAGGCGAATGTCCGCTTTGCCTGGGTACTAAACCTAACATCAGTACTACCACTAAACAAGATTCGCCGGTGGGAGGCTACCCGATCACATTGAGCGGAGGCTCTGCCGACAATTATACATTGGTGTATGTAAACAGCATTTTGACCATTACTCCGGCTAAACAAACCATTACTTTTAAGCCCATTCCCGACCAATATGAAGGAGATCCGGATTATAATCTGGGGGCTACTGCCAGTTCCGGCTTGCCGGTAAGCTATACCAGTAGCAATCCGAATGTAGCCACCATTGTTGACGGGAAGCTACGTATTGTTGGGCCTGGAACCTCTTGTATTACAGCTACTCAAGAGGGTAATGAAAACTACCTGGCCGCGGAACCGGTATGCCAAACCGTAAAAGTGATTTTTTTCCCGGATGCAGTTGTGAATGCCGATGAACCTTTAAGTTTTTGTCAGGGTTTAGGTGTAAACTTAAAAACTGTAACTGCCAGCTCTTTCCAATGGTTTAAAGACGGGCAGCCTATCAGTTCTCAAACAAAATCCGCCTTAATGGTTAATCAGAGCGGCAAATACCATGTGGAACTTACATTTAGCAATGGATTGAAAAAAACCTCAACGATAACTACCGTAAATGTGTTTCAAACTTTTTCGGCCAATATTACAGCCGCCGGAAGTACCACCATTAGCAAAGGAGAAAGCTTGCAGTTGCAGGCTACAGGTGGCGAGCTCTACAGCTGGCAGCCCACATTGGGTTTAAGCAACAGCAATATTGCCAACCCGGTTGCTCGCCCGGCTCAAACCACCACTTATAAGGTAACGGTTACCAATGCCAATGGCTGCAGCTCTTCAGAGCAAATTACCATACAGGTTTTGGAAGATTATAAATTTGACGCCAACAATGTTATTACACCCAATGGCGATGGATTTAATGATAAATGGGAGATTAAAAACATCGATTACTACCCAGACAATGAAGTGAAGGTTTACGACCGGAACGGGAAGTTGATGTATAGCAAAAAAGGCTATAAAAACGATTGGGATGGAACCTATAATGGCAGCCCCTTAGCAGAAGATACCTATTACTATTATGTAGATTTTGGTCCGGGCTACGGAATACTGAAAGGATATGTTTCCATAGTAAGAGATCACAAATGATCTTTTCTCATGAAATCGTGATTTAAACCTACCTAAAAATCTATCAGATGAAAACATTTTTCAATATACAGGTTGCAGCAAGGCGGGGTATCCTTTGGGCCTGTTTATTTTTATCGGCCGGCAGTATGGCCCAATTAAAGCCATTAGGCGGTCAATATTATATTAACCAATATCTGGGCAATCCGGCTATGGCCGGACTCAATAAAGGTTTAACCGTAAGCGCATTGCTGAGGGGCCAATTTAGCAATGCCCTGGGAAAGCCTTTATCCCAGGCAGTTACTGCAGAATATCAGTTAAAAGAACGGGCTGGACTTGGCTTAAATCTTTATACCGACCAGGCCGGAGTACTTCAACAAACCGTTCTTTTAGGAACCTATGCCTATCATTTACCCCTTAATGAAACCGGAAAATTAAACTTTGGGATGTCTTTAGGGATGATGAAAAAAAACGTAGTCTTATCCAGGGTAAAAGGAGATCCCAATGATCCATTGCTTGCCCAATACAATCGGGAAATTTTGATAGATGGTGATTTTGGCGTTGCCTATACTTCGCCAAAAATAAATCTCCAGGCAACGTTGCCTAATTTAAAACACCTGTTTGCCAACGAAACAATAAGCAGTACCATTGACCGGTCTACTTTTTTTACTGCTGCTTCATATATTTTTACTACCAACGAAACCGCTACTCACACAACCCTTGAGCCCAAAATTTGTTACCGGGGCGTAAAAGGGATGCCCAATGTATTTGATGCAGGTACTGAAGTTCGTTTTGCCAATGATCAGGTAGGGCTGATGGCCATGTATCATTCAACTAAAAATTCAACCTGGGGCTTGCGTTTAAATTTCCGGTCAAATATTGGCGTACAGATGCTTTATACTACCGAAACCAGGGATGTTCGTTATGTTCCCGGAAGTGATTTTGAGATCAATTTGAATTTTAAATTCCAGAAGTAAGATCCTCGGCATTAATTATCTCTGATATTCCGAATTTGAGCTAAATAATTGTGCCGGTTTTTTAAGTAAAAGAGTTTAAACAAAAAATGTAAGGCATGCCCTCAAAAACCTATGGAAGCGCTGTTCAGGGTATAGAAGCCATTACCATCACTATTGAGGTGAATATTAGCGGAGGCACCCAGTATTTTGTAGTTGGATTGCCCGATAGCGCCGTCAAGGAAAGCATGCTAAGGGTAGAAAGTGCCATCAATACCTCTTTTTATTACATGCCCCGGCAAAAGATTGTAGTCAATTTGGCTCCGGCCGATATCCGCAAAGAAGGTTCAGCTTATGATCTGGCCATCGCCACAGGCATTTTAGCCGCTTCGGGTCAAATAGAAACCGATATTCTGGATAAATATTTAATTATGGGCGAGCTATCGCTGGATGGAGGCGTACAACCCATTAAAGGCGCTTTACCCATTGCCATTCAGGCTCGTAAAGATAAATTTAAAGGTTTGATTCTTCCCAAATCCAATGCCCGGGAAGCGGCCATAGTAAGTGATCTGGAAGTTTATGGGGTAGAAAGCCTGAAAGAAGTAGCTGAGTTTTTTAATGGCCAGATATCACTAGATCGTACCATAGTAAATACCCGCCAGGAATTTTTAAACAATATCAGCAATTATGAAATTGATTTTTCGGATGTTAAAGGGCAGGAAAACATTAAACGGGCTTTAGAAATTGCCGCTGCCGGTGGGCATAACTTAATTTTGATTGGACCGCCCGGCGCCGGAAAAACCATGCTGGCTAAAAGATTACCTACCATTTTACCGCCCTTAAACCTCTATGAGGCGCTGGATACTACCAAAATTCATTCTGTTGCCGGTAAGCTAGCCGCTTCAGATTCTCTGATGACCGTTCGTCCTTTTAGATCGCCTCATCATACCATCAGCGATGTGGCTTTAGTTGGCGGGGGCACCAATCCGCAACCCGGAGAAATCTCATTGGCTCATAATGGAGTTTTATTTTTAGATGAACTTCCCGAATTTAAACGCACTGTACTGGAGGTAATGCGACAGCCTTTAGAAGAGCGCCGTGTAACCATTTCCAGAGCCCGCTCAACTGTAAATTATCCCGCCGGATTTATGCTGGTGGCCTCTATGAACCCTTGCCCTTGCGGTTTTTATAATCATCCGGAAAAAGATTGTATTTGCGGGCCCGGAGTGGTACAACGATACCTGAGTAAAATTTCAGGCCCATTGTTAGACCGTATCGACTTGCATGTGGAAGTAACCCCGGTAAATTTTGAAGAGCTATCTTCAGACCGCTTGTCTGAAAAAAGTGAAGCAATCCGGGAGCGGGTTATTTTGGCCCGGGATATTCAAAGCAAGCGTTTTGATCAAAAAACGGAGGTATTTTGCAATGCTCAGATGAGTTCTAAAACCGTACGGGAAGTTTGCCGTATTCCGGAAACCGGCCAGTTATTGCTGAAAAAAGCCATGGAAAAACTGGGTCTCTCTGCCCGGGCTTATGATCGTATTTTAAAAGTAGCCAGAACCATTGCCGATTTGGATAGTAGCGATGAAATTAAGATAGAACATCTGGCAGAAGCTATTCATTTCCGCAGTTTAGATCGGGAAAGTTGGGCGGGATAGGCGGGTAGTAAAAGGAATGGCAATCTTCAAAAAACAGGCAGCTCCCAGCCGTGTTTTTATTTGGGCACTAATCCCTCAAAAATCATGAAACGTTTATTTCTACTGATACCGATCATTTTGAGTATCAATCTTTTCTTTTCCTGCGATGCCATCTCTCAGAAAAAATCGGATGTGCGTAAAGTGCAACTCAAGGCTCCAGCCGGAAAAGCCATTGCCGCTTTTGCCGAAGGCTGTTTCTGGTGTTCGGAACATATTTTTGAGGCTGTAGCAGGCGTAGATTCGGCGGTGGCGGGTTATGCCGGTGGCACCAGGGCCAACCCGACTTATGAATTGGTCAATACCGAAACTACCGGCCATGCCGAATCTGTTTTGGTATATTATGACCCTAAAGTAATTAGCTACAGCGAATTATTGAATGTTTTTTTTGATTCGCATGACCCAACTACTCCCAATCAGCAGGGTCCCGATAAAGGTTCATCTTACCGCTCCATCATATTTTATCTCAACAATACTGAAAAAAACCTGGCAGAAAAATCCTTATTGTCAGCGGCCAAATCCGGACGGTTTAAAAAACCCATTGTAACTGAGATAATGCCTTTAACCGCCTTTTATCGAGCTGAACAATATCATCAGGAATATATCAAACACCACCCCAACGATACTTATGTGCGCAGTGTGTCTATCCCTCGCTATGAGTTGTTCAGGAAAACTTATAAAGGAAAACTGAAATAAGCTGGCAGCTTTGAATTGGAAATAGGGAAAACATCTGTATAAACGGGCTGTTAATTTTTATATGTTAAACTGATAATTATGGCAACTAAATCTAATCCAATAGCTCAGCATTCCCAACACGCTCATACAGAAACAACGGGTTTAAAGGAGTTTTTTATTGATTCCTTAAAAGATATTTACTGGGCAGAAAAACACTTAAGCAAGGCGCTCCCCAGGATGGCTCAAAGAGCAACTTCACGCGAGTTGAAAGTAATGTTACAAAAACATCTTTCTGATACCGAAAACCAAGTGATCAGGCTAGAGCAGGTTTTCTCAAGCTTAAATGAAAAAGCCATTGCCAAAAAATGCGAGGCTATGGACGGACTCCTCAGAGAGGCTGACACCATTATTGCTGAAACCGGAGATGGCAGCATGACTCGCGATGTAGGGCTGATTACCGCGGCACAAAAAATAGAACATTATGAAATTGCCACCTATGGCACCATGAAAACCCTAGCCGAAGTTTTAGGCTTTGTAGTAGCAGCCGATATTTTTGATCAGATTTTGCAAGAAGAAAAAAGTGCCGATGTGCATTTAACCCAACTTGCCGAAGCTTCTGTTAATGAATCGGCGTTGAGGGAAACGAGATAAACAATTTTTGAATGTTTTCTCGCTTTACAAAGGGGCTGGCTGTCTTAAAAAGTCAGCCCTTTTTTTTGCGGGTTTTGTCTGTCGTGGCACAAACTTTCCAAAAGTTTAGAACTTTTGGAAAGTTTTCAGATTGCCTCTTTTTATATCCTGCTTACAAAATACCACCTGTGGGGCTGTACCTTTTTGTAAAACTCTTGTAATCTGTTTCCTGCTAAGACATCAGCTGTCTATATTTTCTCCGTTTTTATCTAATTTAGCGGCATATGGATTATCAGGTACATACCTTATCAAATGGCATTCGCATTTTACACAAACCTTCTCCTTCAGATATTTCGCATGCCTGTATCCTGATTAATGCCGGTTCCAGAGATGAGCAGGAAGAAGAAAGCGGTATGGCCCATTTTATTGAGCACCTGTTGTTTAAAAAAACCGAAAAACGTACTACCCATCAGATATTAAACCGCCTGGAAATGGTAGGGGCCGATTTAAACGCCTATACCACTAAAGAATATACCTGCATCCATGCTTCTTTTCTAAATCCGCACCTTGAACGCTCATTAGATCTGTTTGAAGACATTGTTTTCCACTCCGTTTTTCCGGAAGATCAGATTCAAAAAGAAAAAGAGGTAATTCTGGATGAAATTTCTTCTTATCAGGATCAGCCCGAAGAAGCGGTAAATGATGATTTTGAAGACCTGCTTTTTGAAGGCCATCCGCTGGGACGAAATATTTTAGGCACCGAGCAAACTATCCAACAGTTTAGTAAACCAGAAATTTCCGCTTTCCTGAAATCTAATTACCGTACGGATGAAATTATTGTGGGCGTTTATGGCAATTATGCTTTTAAAAACGTAATCAAAATAGCCCAAAAAATATTCGGTGCAATACCTTCTAATTTGCCAAACCGTAACCGCCAGGTTCCCGGAGTTTATCAGCCTAAGAATCAAACTTTTCAAAAGAATATTAATCAAACCCATTGTGTAATGGGCACCCGTTCTTACTCTATCCACCATCAGCATAAAGTGGGCTTTTTGCTGTTAAATAACCTTTTTGGTGGCAGCAGCATGAGTTCCAGGCTAAATTTGGAGGTCAGAGAACGACATGGAATAGCCTATACCGTTGAGTCTAACTATACGCCCATGAGCGATACCGGCATATTTTCCCTTTATTTTGGTACCGATACCGAAAAGGCCGAAAAAGCGCTGAAATTGATTTACCGGGAGATGCAAAAATTAAAGGAAAAACCATTGGGAACCATGCAATTGCATCAGGCTAAACAAAAATTTATTGGCCAGATTGCTTTAGGCGAAGAAAACCGGATGAGTTTAATTATTTCGATGGCAAAAAGCCTGCTTGATTTTGGCAAAATAGATTCGCTGGAAGAAGTGTTTGCTAAAATCAATGCCGTAACGGCGCCCCAGGTGCAGGAAATTGCCAATCAGATGTTTGATACCAACCAGCTTAGCATGCTAACATTTAATCCTAAAAAGTAATAAGCTATTGGCTTGGGGGCTAATGCTATTCGCTACTTGTATGATTACTAAACTTAGGAGCCCTGGCTTTTAGCTTTCTATTTTTTGTGCTTACTGATTTTATTGGCTAACAGCTAATGACAAACAGCTAACAAAAAAACTCTTATTTTTGCAGCATGAAATTGCCTATCATCGCCTATGGCGACCCTGTATTACGTAAAAAAGCAACTGATATAACCGCAGAATACCCCGAACTAAACACTCTGATTGTCAACATGTTCGATACCATGTATGGCGCTCATGGCGTAGGTTTGGCAGCACCTCAAATAGGACTTTCTGTCCGCCTTTTTGTAATAGATGCCAATCCTTTTGCAGAAGATGATGCCGTATTAAAGAATTTTAAGAAGGTTTTTATCAATGCCCAAATCTTAGAAGAAACCGGCGAAAAATGGTCTTTTAATGAAGGTTGTTTAAGCATTCCCGATATCCGCGAAGATGTGAGCCGGCAGGAAACATTAACCATTTCTTATTATGATGAGAACTGGCAGCATCACCAGGAAACTTATAACGGCCTGGCTGCCCGCGTTATTCAGCATGAGTATGATCATATTGAAGGGAAACTTTTTACCGACAAATTAAGTCCTTTACGCAAAGCGATGTTAAAAAACCGTTTAGACGCCATTTCTAAAGGTCAGGTACGAGTTGATTACAAAATGAAATTTCCGGCTTTAAAGAGAGGACGTTAATTAATATTAGATTTCACTGATTTTTTTTAATTGGATTACACTGATGATTCATTCCGTAATCTGATAAAATGAAATCCTAAAATCACTGAGCCCTAATTCAAACAATACTTTGATGTGGAAAACCCGCGGAGTCCGTGGGTTTTCTGCATTAATCATTTGGGAATAGGCAAACGTCATCTTTTCCTGGCATTAAAATATTATACCTTTACAGGATGATCTCATTAGCCGAAGAAAACTATCTGAAAGCTCTGTTTCACCTTTCGCAAGAAACCGGTGAGGTGGCTGTAAACGACCTGAGCAAGCATTTAGCCATCAAAATGCCTACGGTAAACAGCATGATGAAGAAGCTTGCTGAAAAAAAACTGGTGCATTATGAAAGTTATAAACCCTTAAAGCTAACGGCCAAAGGGCAAAATGCGGCAGCTTTGGTAATACGCAAACACCGCTTAACAGAAATGTTTTTGGTAGAGAAAATGGGATTTGGCTGGGAACAGGTGCATGCCATTGCCGAACAATTGGAACATATCCAATCGCCGGAGTTTTTTGAGAAGATGGATGAACTGCTGAATAATCCCAAAATAGATCCTCATGGTTCTCCTATTCCGGATAAAAACGGCGAGATAACCTGGATCAATTATAGCAAATTGAGCGATTGTGAAGCCGGCGAAACGGTTACTTTATCGGCCGTAACCAATTCCTCCGACGAATTTCTTAAATTTTTGAATAGCCGGAATTTAAGTCTGGGACTTACCTTGAAAATCAAATCTGTTGAGTCTTTTG
>DASQIU010000084.1:0-6013 GCA_035631395.1 Daejeonella sp.
CAAACTGGGGGCAGACAGCTCAGAAATTAGCAATTTGGTTTCCAGGAAGAATGAAGCTAGATTTGAATTGATGGGTACCGCCCCTTTGGCCTTTGGGGGCCAGGGGCTCGACACTAGTGACACAGTTTATTTTACAGACCCAACTTGCACGTTACTTGGCAGACACATGTCACGGTATTCAACTGGATTATGATTTTAGCAAGTTAAACAATGGCATGTTTATGTACAATTTCTCTTTACCAACTTTGACATCTATTAAAAATTGTTTTTCTACCAATTTATTTAAATATTGTCCAGCAGTTTTAAGGCTTACTAAACCTTCTAAGGATTTTCGTTTACTATAAGGCATTCTAAAAATAATATCTAAGAGATCTTTAGAATAAATATCGGGAGCTTCCGCTTTCATTCGAATCTCAGTATCATACATTAATTTTACTATCCCATCAATTTTTTGTTGAGTATAAAGAGCAGTTTTCTCAACTGCGTGTAGCATGTATAAAACCCACTCTTCCCATTTGTTGTTTTCTGTTACACTTCTTAGACCTGAGTAGTATGCAGCCTTATTTTCAATTATATACTTACTTAAGTATAGAATTGGCAATTCTAATAAATCTTGATTGACAAGATATAAAATATTCAAAATCCGGCCTGTGCGACCATTACCATCACTAAATGGGTGTATAGCTTCAAATTGATAATGCATTATTGCCATTTTAATTAAAGGATCAATATCATCATCAGGATTATTAATAAAATCTTCTAAATTTTTTAGTTTAACGTTAATAACCGTTTGACCTTCTGGAGGAGTATAAATTATTTCAGAAGTGCTGTGGTTTGAAATCTTAGTTCCGGTAATGGTTCTTACTCCAGCTTCTGTTTTTTTAATTATATTATATAATCGAATAAACAAGTTTGTACTAAGAAAACCTTTCTCTTTTACAAGAGAGAAACCTTCCCATAAAGCACTTTGGTAATGCAACACCTCCTTAGTACTGGGATCAGTTACTATTTTATCCGCAGCTAATGCTTGATAGAGTTCATCATTGGTTGTCATTACATTTTCTATTTCTGAACTCATTTTAGCTTCTTGTAAAGCTATTGAATGCAAAAGCATGATTGATTAGGTAATTGTCTTGCGCTCCCGGTAAGCTTAGCTAATGCTTTATTAGCAACTATCGCTTTTTTTAATATCTCTTTAGTTTCTATATCCACATTGGGCGGTAAAAGAGGCAAGTCATTATATGGAAAGTCTTTTTGATACATAGTGTAATAATAAATATTTTAATGGAGTAAGAGAAGAATGCCGTTTTAATTTCCCTTGTTTTTTTAATAAAAACAAAAACTCTTCTTGTGGAAATTTCACAAAAGCAAAAATTGTTGAAAACCTCCCTTGTGTGGAAAACGAGGGAAGCGACTTCTCTTGTAGCGAGAACGAGGGAAAAAAAATATTGATTTATCCCTCGTTTATTTGACAAGGGAAAAATATTCCCTTCAAAATATTGGTTAATACACTTCCCTAATATTAATAGAGAGTTATTGATGTAGCCCCGACGGGAATCGAACCCATATCTAAAGTTTAGGAAACTTCTATTCTATCCGTTGAACTACGGGGCCAGATCTGAAAAAATACTTTTCCAGTTTTAGATTTAAATATTTCTATCGCTTTTTCAACTTTCCAAAAGTTAAAAAACTTTTGGAAAGTTTGACCTTCTATTAAACACTTACCGGATAACACTGCCATTAGCCAGTGTACCACCAGGCGCCACAAAACTAAGTTTTCCTTCCGGATTTTCAGCCATCAGGATCATTCCCTGCGATAAAATTCCTTTTATTTCGCGGGGTTCCAGATTGATCAAAATAGAAACCTGTTTACCAATAATTTCTTCGGGGCTAAAACACTCGGCAATGCCCGAAACTATTGTGCGTTGATCAATGCCGGTATCAATGGTTAACTTTAATAGTTTTTTGGTTTTGGCTACCTTTTCGGCGGCCAGAATGGTGCCCACCCGCACATCCATTGCTGCAAACTGATCAAAGTTAATGTTCGCTTTGGCTTCCGGCAATTCTATCTGGGCCTGTTCATTGGCTATTTTAGTATCCATTAATTTTTGTATTTGCTGTTGGATGGCGCTATCCTCAATTTTTTCGAACAATAAAACGGCTTCGTTTAATTGATGTCCGGCAGCAAGCAAGTCGCCGCGACCGGCTTGTTCCCAGCTTTGCAAATCCAGGTTTAACATACCGGATAGTTTCTCGGCGGTAAAAGGCAGGAAAGGTTGCGCCAGGATAGCCAGATTGGCGGCAATCTGTAAGCTCAGGTTCAAAACGGTTTTTACCCGTTCTTCGTCAGTTTTAATAACCTTCCAGGGTTCTTCTTCAGCCAGGTATTTATTTCCCAAACGGGCCAAATTCATCAGTTCGGAGAGAGCCTCCCGGAAACGGTAATGCTCTAAAGAAGCAGAAATTTTAGCCGGATAAGCCTCTAACTCACGCAAAACCTCTTCATCGGCAGAAGTAAGGGCAGAACCTTGCATTACCTGGCCTTCAAAATATTTATGGGATAATACCATTACCCGGTTAATGAAGTTGCCAAAAATGGCTACCAGTTCATTATTATTGCGAGCCTGAAAATCCTTCCAGGTAAAATCATTATCCTTGGTTTCGGGAGCTGCGGCCGTCAGCACATAACGCAATACATCCTGTTTTCCTGGGAAATCGGTCAGATATTCGGGTAACCATACCGCCCAGTTACGTGAAGTAGAAATTTTATCGCCCTCTAAATTTAAAAACTCATTAGCCGGCACATTATTCGCCAGGATAAAATTCTCATGCGCCATCAGCATAGCCGGGAAAATAATGCAATGGAATACAATATTGTCTTTACCAATAAAATGTACCAGCTTGGTATCCTCAGCCTTCCAGTAGCTTTCCCAGCTTCCTTGTGGTTTCAGCGCTTCCTTCACATAATACTCTTCTTTTTTAGCCTCGCTTAATTCCGGATTACAAAGATCTTTGGTAGCCGAAATATAGCCAATAGGAGCATCAAACCATACATAAAGCACTTTCCCCTCGGCTCCTTCTATAGGTACCCGTACGCCCCAATCCAGGTCGCGGGTCATGGCCCGGGGTTGCAAGCCACCATTTAACCAGGATTTACATTGCCCAAAAACCGTTGGCCGCCATTCCTTATGGCTATCAATATAAGCCTCAATTTGCGGCTGCATTTTATCCAGCGGCAAAAACCAGTTTTTAGTTTTACGCAATACCGGCTTATCTCCTGATAGGGTCGATTTAGGATTGATTAATTCGGTAGGACTTAAAGAATTTCCGCATTTCTCACATTGATCTCCATAAGCGTTTTCATTGCCGCAATTCGGGCAGGTACCCGTGATGTAACGGTCGGCCAGAAACTGTCCGGCTTTTTCATCATAATATTGCTCGGTTACTTCTTCCGTAAAAACTCCTTTATCATACAGGGTTTTAAAAAAATCGGAAGCTGTTTGATGATGCGTTTTGGATGAAGTACGATGATAGATATTAAAAGAAACCCCAAAATCGCGGAAAGAATCTCCAATGATACGATGGTATTTATCCACCACTTCTTGCGGAGTGACGCCTTCTTTTTTAGCTTTTAAGGTAATTGGAACGCCATGTTCATCTGATCCGCCGATAAATACCACATCTTTTCCCTGTGCCCGTAAATATCTAACATAAATATCGGCAGGCACATATACCCCTGCCAGGTGCCCAATATGAACCGGCCCATTGGTATAAGGTAGAGCCGCGGTTACGGTATATCGTTTAAATTTATCGTTTGCCAAAGTCTGGATTTTTAAGCTTGTTTTATAATTTGGCAAAGATAACGCTAATGTGCTAATTTGCCGGTCGAAAAATACGCTAATTTGCCAGTGAAACCTGCTGCTTCACATTTGGAGCAAATGAACATCAAAAAGCTTTATTCCAATCTGATAGTTAAAATAATGATCTGTCCACCATATTTACAAAAAGGCGATACCGTAGCCATTACCTGCCCGGCCAAAAAACTTCCGCATGAAATTACTGATGCCGTTCGTTTACTGGAATCCTGGGGATTAAAGGTTTTATTAGGCGAAACCGTAACGGCCTCTTACAACCAATTTGCCGGCGCTGACGCTTTACGAGCCCGCGATTTTCAACGCTTTTTGGACGATGATTCGGTGAAAGCCATTTTTGCCGCCCGTGGCGGATATGGAACCATCCGTATTATTGACCGGCTGGATTTTTCTCGCTTTGCATCTCAACCCAAATGGATTATCGGCTTTAGTGATATTACGGTTTTGCACAGTCATCTTTACGCCAATTTCCAGGCTTTAAGTATTCATGGACAAATGCCTTTAACCATTCCGGATGGCACCAAGGCCTCGCTGGTAAGCCTTCGAAAAGCTTTGTTTAATGAACCATTGGACTACGCTTATCAGAGCCAGGTGGAAAATATTCCGGGCAAGGCCAACGGAACCCTGATTGGCGGCAATCTTACCCTATTAATGATAATGTCTGGCTCAGTTTCTGAAATGGACTTTACAGGGAAAATATTATTCCTGGAAGATGTAGGTGAATACCTGTATTCTATTGACCGCATGATGTGGAACTTGAAACGGGCTGGGAAATTGGCTCAGCTCGGCGGACTGGTTGTGGGCGGTTTTACCGACCTCAAAGATAATGATATCCCTTTTGGGCAAAGCGCCGAAGAAATTATTAGAGAACACGTTCAGGAATATGGATATCCGGTTTGTTTTAACTTCCCGGCAGGGCATATAGAAAATAATCATGCCCTGGTATTTGGCAAAACAGTAAATTTAGAAGTAGCTCAACAACAGGTACACTTAACATACACCCATTAATGGCCTTATTTGCAAGCCTTGGCAACTATAAAAACTTTGGATTATTAATTATCCGGATTGGTTTAGGAATCATGTTTATGCTGCATGGTTATCCTAAATTATTGGGTGGCCCCGATAAATGGGAAGCCGTAGGAGGGGCCATGAAACATATCGGAATTACCTTTATCCCCACATTTTGGGGCTTAATGGCCGCAGCTACCCAAACTTTTGGTGGCTTTTTGCTCCTTCTGGGCCTGGCCTTCCGGCCCGTTAGTTTGCTATTAGCCATTACCATGATAGTAGCCGCGGTGATGCATTTAAAAACGGGCAATGGCCTGACGGGCGCTTCGCACGCTATTGAAGCGGCCGTGGTTTTTCTGGGTCTAACCTTTATTGGCCCCGGGAAATATAGTGTGGATAGAAAATAAATTAACAGAAGAATAAAAAATCCAAACGTTTTTCTTATAAAGATGTTTCAATAACCGGGTTAAAAAAGTAAATTATACCATGCAAATCTTTATAAATTAGACTTTTAAATGCGATAGCCATGCAAAAAGGCTTAATTTTTATTCTTCTTTTATCAATTGCCTTTTATGGATTTGCCCAAACCATCTCTTTTAGCGGAGATTTAAAAAACGCATCGTATCTCCAGGTTAATCAAACTTATCAGTTCCCACAATCGCCACAAGGATATGGCCACATCAAGGAGTTTAAACCCAATCCCAAACGTTCTCCTTTTCTTTTCAAGGAAGAACGCAACTCAACCTGGTTTCTGATTGATATTCCTTTCGACGGCTTGTTCACTTTTGAAATCAGCCCAAGTAACATTAGAGATGATTACGATTGGATGTTATTCCTTTATAGTCCAGGTTTAGAAAAAGCGATCCTGAATGACACAGCCTGGCCCTTACGCAGCAACAATGCCCGTAATAATAAAGCCTTATTCAGCAAAACAGGACTTAGTGCCGAGGGAAAAAAATTTCATGAAAAACCCGGGGTCGGAAACAATTACTCTTTGCCTATAGAACCAAAAGCCGGAGATAAGCTGGCCCTGATTATTGATAATATTTATGATGGAGGAGGCGGATTTGATTTAATGCTTAACCTCAAGGCAAAACCTGGCGAGAAACTGGTTCTATTAAGGGGTAATATTA
>DASQIU010000085.1:0-16387 GCA_035631395.1 Daejeonella sp.
AAAGGCAAAGCGGCAATATAGGATGCGATCACCCCACTCAGGTTATGCTGGTAAGTGCTTAGCGGGTAAAAAAAGGCAAAGTTGGTGGTTAGATAAAACACCAAAGCGCCAGCAATAGAAGAGAGGGCAATATTGGTAATTGTCACTTTTCTCCGGATCAGGAAGCCGCATAATACCATAGCTAAAAAGCCGGCATATACCAACAAGCTAAATCCGTTGCCGATAAAAAGATCAGAAACAGCCATGGCGGCTAATGGCATAATAAAGGCTAAACTGCGGTTGTTAAACTGGGCGCCCGAAAAAATGGCTAAAGCCCCAACTGCTGTAAAATTCCACATGTGAGGGATGAACAGGGGCAATGCCCGCGTAAGGGCTGCCGCTAATACCAAAATAGTTAATACTATAAACCGTGGTGTTTTTATTTGATCTATCATAAGTCAAAAATAGAAATTTTTTTGTTTAGGATGAATTGAGATAATGTTTCTGATAAAACGGCTGCACTTCCTATATGTTTGGCTAAAAATGCCCTCAGAATATTATTTTGGTCTATTCTATATTGGTTTGTTATTCAGCTTTTTGATGTTCTTCAAATGAACTATTTGTTTGCTTTGGTGCTCTTTTGGATGGGTAAATGCCGCTAAAATGCCAAATAAAATTTTGTTTGCTGTTCTATTGCGCTTGTTTTCAGGGTTTTGTATTTGTTTTCAGGAAGCTTTACAAGCTTTCATTCCGGCTGTAAGCCTGGTTAAAATCGCTGCGCATTTGCTTAAAACGCTCGGCTACAGTGGCCATAAATTCATCATCCAATATTTTAAAAACTCCGTTTACGCCTTCGGGGAAATCCATTTCAGAGAGCTTGTAAGTTTGCTCGTAAGCTCCTTTTTCCAGTTTGACGATGAATTTCTGGTTCATGGAATAGATGGTAATCTTGCATTCCGGATGTGGTAATTCTGCTACTACTCTCATCAGTTATTTGTTTAATTTTTGAATAAAAAATCGCCTTGACAAAGGATGCTCAATGGCGATACTTGGAAAGGTAGAAAGAGGTTTTTATGTTTTGAAAAATTGAGGGTGTCTATTGTGACGGACTAATAAACTCTTGCCTTTTGTGGCGATGAGCGAATATAAATATTTGAATTTTCTAAAGTTTGACATGCAAGATACCAAGAACCACCGTCTTTGCTCTCTAAACCCGATAGTAGCGGAAAGCTTTTGCCCCCTAAGGGCAAAACTTGCAGCGGATAGCGGGACTGCAGGAAGCGAGTGGTGAAGGCTCTGTTTTTCAAAAAATCAAATACCGTTAAGACCGTCTTTATGCGATGAAAGGAGTAATTTCTGTGCTCTGTCAAAGATGAGAGCTTGTTGAAAATTAGAATGTTTCAACAAGCTCTCGGTTTTGATGGTAAATCAGTTTTTAGACACCCCCATTGATTTTATTGAACTCCCATTTCTTTCAACAGGAAGTCGGCTTTGTCTATTTTAGAGGCTACCCACAATACATAGCGGATATCTACACCAATAGAGCGGCTATAAGCCTGGTTCCAGGCAAAATCATTAATGGTGGCTTCGTAAGCACGGTCAAAATTTACGCCAATCAGCTCGCCGTTGGCATCCATAATAGGAGAGCCGGAGTTGCCGCCGGTAGTATCCATATCGTACAATAAAGCAACCGGTACATCACCCAAGCTGTTCATGGCATACGGACCAAAATCTTTAGCTTGCCACAAGGCTTTGATTTGCGGCGGATAAGCATACTCAGGGTTGCGGGTGCTTCCTTTTTCGATAATGCCTTTAATGGTGGTAAAAGGTTTCATATATGAAGCATCAACCGGCGAATAACCGCGAACATAACCATAAGTAAGTCTTAAAGTACTGTTGGCATCCGGAACGAAGTTTTTGTTCTGGAATTTTTCTTTAACAGCCACATAATCACCCATCAGTTTGTTTAACAAACCGTTTCTGCGATCTTTTTCAGGTTTTAACTGGTTATTTTGTTTGCTGATTTCCAGCTCGAAACCTAAAAGGGAATCGTTATAATCAGATAACAGTTTTTGAGATTTTAGTAAAGTATTCAGGGTGTAGTTTTTATCTTTCAGTTTGGTGTATTGCAAGCTGCTCTCTACAAATTTATTAACCTGATCTTCCTTATTAAATCCTTTAGATGTTTGCTTCTCAACGGCGTCAATACGTTGGTTCTGAGGAAAAGCAGCGGCATCGTTCAGCATCTTGCGGAAAATGGCCCGGTCTGCATCCAGATCATAGCTGTCGTAAATGCCTTTTAAGGTTTGCTCCAGCTTGCCGACATTGGCAGTATAGAAGTTAGCCCGTTCTGAGGCCGGTTGAGCACTCATGCTTTGTTTGAAGAGATTGATCTGACGGGCTACATTTAACAGGCTGGTGCTGCTGTAAATTTGCGATAGCCACATATCCTGGTAAGCATCACTGTAAATTTGGTTATACAGACTCTGAATATCGCTCATTAAGGTGCCGTATTTTTGCTGCATCTCCGGATTGGATTTGATAAATTCTGCTAAAGCGGCATCTTCCTGGCGTTTCTGGTCTACCAGATTTAATCCGCTCAAGCCTTTTATTTTACCGCGATAGTTTTTCAGTACGTTGGCATTGCGTTTTATACGGGTGGCCAGTTTTAACTCGGTTGCTTTATCTTTTTTACCGGCTTCTTCCATCATGCTGTTTTGATAATCGTACAATGACGAAACATAAGGCAACAGGTAATCTTCCTGGTATTTGATGTATTCGGCAGGACGATGACGGAAAGTACGGCCCGGATATCCCAGAATAAACACAAAATCCTCTTCGCTAACTCCCTTAGGATTCACTTTTAAGAACTTTTTAGGCTTGTAAGGAACATTGTTTTTAGAAAACTTGGCTGGAGAACCATCCGGAGCAACATAAGCCCGCATAAATGAATAATCACCAGTATGGCGTGGCCAAACCCAATTATCGCTTTCTCCGCCAAACTCGCCAATGCTGCGTTGTGGAATATATACCAAACGCACATCCTGAATGGTTTTATAGCGGAATAATACATAGCTTTTTCCGATAAACATTTCAGAAACTTCTGCCTTGATGGTCGGATCTTCTTTTTCGGCTTTTTCAGCTATAGATTTCATCTGCTGGTTAATCAGATTGATTCTTTTTACCGGATCGGTTTCATTGGCTACTGCACCCAATACCTGAGCAGAAACATCTTCATAACTATCTGTGATACGGCAGGTAAGGCCTTTTGCCTCAATTTCCTGTTCACGTGAACGGGCCACAAAGCCATTGGTTAAATAGTCGTTTTCTGGAGTGCTGGCCTGTTGAACAGCGCCAAAAGCGCAGTGGTGATTGGTAATGATCAGACCATCGTTAGAAACAAAAGAACCTGTACAGCCGCCCACATTTACCAGAGCGTCTATCAGACTGATACCCTCAGGGTTATAAATCTCTTTCTGGTCAATTTTTAATCCGGCCTTTTTCAGATCAAGTTTATTGATCTCGCTTAAAGGAAACATCCCTTCCTCAAACAACTTCCAGGATGAGCCTGCAAATGCAATGGCTGCAATACCTGTTATTGCTGCTACTTTAATAGAAATCTTCATGAATTTAGTTTTATAAAGTTCCAAAGCTACAAAAAAAGTCCTCAGCAGATATTTGCTGAGGACTTTGGCTAATTATTTTATTGTTGCTTTAATCCACTTTGATTAATGGCGGCAGTGACCATGATGCTTATGGTGTTTTTCCCATTTTTTGTACTGTCCGGGAGGCATTCCATGAGGGTGTTTGCTATAGTAGTAATCGTCATGGCGGGGGCGGTAAACTTTTACTTTTTCCCTCCGGACTTCATAATGACCAGGTATGATGCGGATGTCTATTCCAAAACGTGTGCGGGAGGCGGGAACCCATACCCGGCGCTCTACTGTTTCCCAATAATAATCGTCATGACCATTATGATAAGCGCCTTGCGCATCAATGCGCTTTTCTGTGCTTCTGCTAGTGTACGTCTCACTTTTGGCGGTGGCTCCCAATGCTACAAAGAGAGGTACCATTAACATAATTCTTCGCATTTCCTTGTTCTTCTTTAGATGTATCTAATTAGCGCTATGAAAACTCTGTGCCAAAAAGTGGCTTGCACCTGCAATTTTGCTTAGCTAAAACACATTGTAATTGATTTGATACAATTAGCTGTGTTGGAAATGGTTGAGAATCATTACTCTAAAGGTGTTGAGTATTTGTTAAAGCATTGCTATTTTTGCCCAATGGCAGAAGATTTAAAAGTTAGCACCGGCAGCAAGGCCGAACAGTATCAGTTATTAATTCCACAATTAGGCGCTTTATTGCAGGGAGAAACAGACATAGTAGCCAATATGGGCAATGTTTGTGCAGCATTAAAAGAGCAGTTTAACTTTTTTTGGGTAGGATTTTACCTGGTTAAAAATGGAGAATTGGTTTTAGGGCCTTTCCAGGGACCGGTGGCCTGCACTCGTATTGCTAAAGGTAAAGGCGTTTGCGGTTCTTCATGGGCGCAGCAAAAAACATTGATTGTTCCAGATGTAGATGCTTTTCCGGGGCATATTGCTTGTAGTTCCCTGTCTAAATCAGAGATTGTATTGCCGGTTATCCGCAATGGCGAAGTAATTGGCGTATTGGATGTGGATAGTGAAGAGTTGGATCAGTTTGATGAAACAGACCAGGCTGGACTGGAGCAAATCATCGGACTTCTTCAGTTCTAATTCTTTGGATTGAAAAATTTCAGGATATGAAGCTTCCCCATAGTTTTTATCAACGTAATGATGCCGTATTGATAGCCCGCGAATTGCTGGGTAAATATGTATTCACCAAGGTTGATGGAAAGTTGACGGGAGGGATAATTGTAGAAACAGAAGCTTATCAGGGCCCCGAAGATCGGGGCTCTCATGCTTTTAACCATCGCAGAACTCCCCGAAATGAGGTGATGTACCAGGCCGGTGGGGTGGCTTACATGTATATCTGTTACGGTATCCATGACATGCTGAATGTGGTAACCGGAATGCATGGAGTTTCGCATGCTATTTTGATCCGTGCAGTAGAGCCTGTTGAAGGTTTAGGTACGATGCGAGAGCGCCGTAAGATCTACCATCAGGATCATCGTTTATGTCAGGGGCCGGGTTCTTTAGCTAAAGCATTAGGTTTAAGTAAAGCGCATAATGGTTATGATCTTCAGTCTGATTTGGTTTGGCTGGAAGACCGTGAACATGCTATTGAAGAAAAGCAGATTATTGCTTCCGCCCGTGTGGGGATGAATTTTGAAGGACCTTATAAAACCATACCCTGGCGGTTTTATGTAAAAGGAAATCCGAACGTAAGCCGCCCGCATCTTTAATCAGATGATGGATGCATCAACGGTACTTTTTGTATAATTGTTCTATGCAGTTTAAAAACAGTAAAGACTTCGCGACAGCCCTAGATCAGGCTGATCCTTTAAAAAGCTTCAGAGATGAGTTTTTGATTCCTCAGCAAGATGGTCAGGACATCATTTACTTATGTGGCAATTCTTTAGGTCTGCAGCCCCGTAGCACTAAAAAGTTTATCCAGGATCAATTAGATAATTGGGAAAATCTAGCTGTAGAAGGCTGGTTTGAGGGAAATTCGCCCTGGATGTTTTACCATAAGGAGATGCAGCAATTGATGGCTCCATTGGTTGGGGCTTTGCCGACAGAAGTGGTGCCGATGAATAATCTGACGGTAAACCTGCATTTAATGATGGTTAGTTTTTATCGGCCGCAGGGAAAACGCTTTAAAATATTGATGGAAGGCGGCGCTTTTCCTTCAGATCAATATGCGGTAGAAAGCCAGGTGCGTTTTCATGGTTTAAAACCGGAAGAGGTCATTGTGGAGATCCATCCCCGGGAGGGAGAGGAAACCTTGCGTACTGAAGATATTATACAAACCATTCATCAGCATGCCGACGAATTGGCCCTGGTGCTTTTTGGCGGTATCAACTATTATACTGGGCAGTTTTTTGACTTGGAAGCAATTACCCGGGCGGCACATCAAGTGGGCGCTTATGTGGGTTTTGATCTGGCTCATGCGGCCGGAAATGTGCCTTTACAACTGCATGACTGGAACGTGGATTTTGCCTGTTGGTGTACCTATAAGTATTTAAACAGCAGTCCGGGAGGGATTAGCGGAGTTTTTATTCATGAAAAGCATTTTGAAAATTCCGATTTGCCGCGTTTTGCCGGCTGGTGGGGATATGATGAAAAAAGTCGTTTTCAGATGACCAAAGGCTTTGTGCCTCAGTATGGAGCTGAAGGCTGGCAATTAAGCTGCAGCCCGGTGTTGATGATGGCTGCTCATAAAGCTTCCCTGGTTCTTTTTGAAAAGGCAGGAGGGGTAGAAGTTTTGAGAAATAAGAGTATTCAATTAACTGGCTATATGGAGTTTATTATCCGTGATGTAAACAAATACATCGGGCAGGAGCAATTCCGTATTATAACTCCTTCCAATAGTTTAGAACGCGGTTGCCAGCTTTCTGTGATCGCTAAAAAGGACGGTAAAAAAATATTTGATGAACTAGTTAAGCAACGCATTATTGGCGATTGGCGGGAACCCGATGTGATACGTTTTAGCCCTGTGCCTTTGTATAATAGCTTTGTGGAGGTTTTGGAATTTGGGCAGGTTTTGAAAGGAATTGTCTGACCTGTGATTCTGAATTTATTGGACAGGATGCGAAGCTCTATGTTAAATTTGGGAGTAGATGAATCCTAAAATCCTTTAATCCTACAAATCCTAATTCGGACTTTTATTGTATAGGTTTTTCGTTCTAAACCCGATTGTAGTGGAAAACCCGGAATGGAGCTTTAGCGAAATGAGGATTTGGAACGGAAAGCGGGACTATCGGTAGCGAAGAATTAGGGAGATTGCTTTTCTGAAAAATAAATACTTGCAAACCTGTGCATAAAAAAAAGAGAGACTTGGGGTCTCTCTTTTTGCATTTATAACTAAATGTTTTATTTATTTAAAAGCATTTAAACCGGTAACATCCATTCCGGTAATGAGTAAATGAATATCGTGGGTTCCTTCATAAGTTACCACCGATTCCAGATTCATCATGTGGCGCATAATAGGGAATTCGCCGGTGATACCCATGCCGCCCAACATTTGACGGGCATCGCGGGCAATGTTCAGGGCGGTTTCTACGCTGTTACGTTTTGCCATCGAAATTTGAGCAGGAGTGGCCCGGTTTTCATTCTTCAGAACTCCTAAGCGCCAAACCAATAACTGTCCTTTGGTGATTTCGGTGATCATCTCGGCCAGCTTTTTTTGCTGCAACTGGAAACCTCCAATTGGTCGGTCAAACTGCATGCGTTCTTTAGAATAGCGCAGGGCGGTATCATAGCAATCCATAGCTGCACCTAAAGCGCCCCAGGCAATGCCGTAGCGAGCCTGGTTTAAGCAGCCTAAGGGGCCTTTTAATCCTTTTACATTAGGCAAAAGATTTTCTTTAGGAACTTTTACGTTATCAAACACCAGTTCGCCGGTAGCGGAGGCACGCAAGCTCCATTTATTATGAGTTTCGGGGGTAGAAAAACCCTCCATACCGCGTTCTACAATCAGTCCGCGAATTTCTCCCATTTCATCTTTGGCCCAAACTACGGCAATGTCGGCAAATGGAGCATTGGAGATCCAAAGTTTGGCTCCGTTCAGCAGGTAATGATCTCCCTGATCTTTGATACGGGTTTCCATGCTCGATGGGTCAGAACCGTGGTTGGGTTCCGTTAAGCCGAAACAGCCCATCAGTTCTCCGGAAGCCAGTTTAGGTAAATATTTCTTTTTCTGCTCTTCAGAACCGTAGGCAAAAATTGGATACATCACCAAAGAACCTTGAACAGAAGCGGTAGAGCGGATACCAGAATCGCCACGCTCAATTTCCTGCATAATTAAGCCGTAAGAAATATAATCCAGGCCGGCGCCACCATATTCTACCGGAATGGTTGGGCCAAAGGCGCCAATTTCGGCCAGGCCTTTAATTAGATGCTTTGGGAAAATTGCCTTTTGGGAATAATCTTCAATAATCGGACTAACTTCTTTTTTTACCCAGTCGCGTACACTATCACGCACCAGTTGGTGTTCCTGGCTCAACAATTCGTCTATCTGATAATAGTCGGGAGCCTCATAAAGGTCTTTTTTGGAAGATCTGTGGATCTCTTGTTCTGCTGTTAGAGTCGACATAGAATGTGTTTTTTCAAAATTAGCAAAATAGGCGCTAAAAACGTTTTTGCTTTGGTTAATATCTGTTGATTGAGGGTAAAAGTATAAATGTTCTTCTAATTATGGCCTGTTTCAAGCTGAAATAAATTCAGTAGAAAGATTATCCTTTAAAAATCTATTTTTGCTGTTATGGGAAACATTCGCCAGAAAGTAGCCTTGCAGGGAGTCCGGTTTTATGCCTATCATGGTTTTTATCCGGAAGAACAGGTGCTCGGTACAGAATTTATTGTGAATATAGATACCGAAATGGAAGTGTTGGGCCATGGCGGCGATGAATTGGCGCATACCGTGAATTATGAGCGCTTGTTCGAAATAGCTTCCGAAGAAATGAAAATTACCCGTAAATTGTTGGAAACCGTGGCACATGCTATTCTGGACAAAATCAGGCATGAGTTTTTGATGGTGAAACATATCCGGGTATCCATAAAAAAACTTAATCCGCCTATGGCAGGCCAAATAGACAGCTCATTAATAGAATTGAATTTTAATAGATAAAATGCTTTATAATAAGATTACTGACGAAATTTTAGCCGAAATTAATTCCATTCTGAATAATCCGGAATTGGTTGTTACCAATTCTGAGGCGATGGAAAAATACGCTCATGATGAAACTGAAGACCTGCATTATTACCCGGAAGTGGTAGTAAAGCCTGAAAATGCAGAGCAAATTTCGGCGCTTTTAAAATTATGCAATCAATACCAGGTGCCGGTAACGCCTCGTGGTGGTGGTACCGGACTGAGTGGTGCGGCTTTGCCCGTTTATGGCGGGTTGCTGGTTTCGATGGAAAGGTTCAATAAGATCATCGAGATTGATGAGCGAAATTTGCAGGCAACGGTTGAGCCTGGTGTAATTACCGAAGAGTTTATGAATGCCGTGGCCGAAAAAGGTTTGTTGTACCCAGTTGATCCTTCCAGTAAAGGAAGTTGTTTTATTGGCGGCAATATGGCCCATGGAAGCGGCGGCCCAAGGGTGGTAAAATACGGCACCATCCGTGAGTACGTGTTAAACCTGGAAGTAGTTTTGCCTACTGGCGAGATTATCTGGACAGGAGCCAATACGCTGAAATATGCATCGGGTTATAACCTGACTCAGTTGATGATTGGTTCTGAAGGCACTTTGGGCATCATTACCAAAATTGTGCTGAAATTGATCCCCAGGCCCAGTCAGGATGTATTGATGTTGGCTTCTTTTTCAAGCAATGAGCAGGCCTGTGCGGCTGTTTCTGCAATTTTTAGGGCTGGAATTACTCCTTCGGCTTTAGAATTTATGGAACGCAAAGGCGTAGAATGGGTTGTTGAATATGATCATATCCAGTTCGATTTGAAAGACGATGTGCAGGCTTTTCTATTGATTGAAGTGGATGGAACCAATATGGATACCTTATTCTCTGATGCAGAAAAAATTAATGAGGTGTTAGAAGCCAACGGTTGTACCGAAGTGTTGTTTGCTGATTCTTCAGCTCAAAAGGAAGAGCTTTGGCGCATGCGCCGCACCATGGCGGTATCGGTAAAATCTAATTCAGTTTATAAAGAAGAAGATACAGTGGTGCCGCGGGCAGAACTTCCGCAGTTAATTCAGGGCATCAAAGAAATTGGTCAGAAATATGGTTTTCAGTCGGTATGTTATGGACATGCCGGAGATGGTAATTTGCATATCAATATCATTAAAGGGGATATGAGTGATGAAGATTGGAACACCAAGTTGAAGGATGGCATTCGTGAGATATTTGAGTTAACCATTGCTTTAGGTGGAACTTTGTCCGGAGAGCATGGCATCGGTTTGGTGCAGCGTGAATTTATGCCTTTGAAATATTCTGATATTCATCTGAATTTAATGCGGGGTATTAAGCAGGTTTTTGATCCGAAAGGAATCTTAAATCCTGGAAAAATTACTCCTGAAGTTTAATTTTCCATGTGGTCATTGCTGAGAAATATAGAAATAACAAATCCTGATCTGATTAGGATACTGGTTTCGGTACTTTGCGGAAGTATTTTGGGTATTGAACGTGAATATCAGAATAAAGCCGCCGGTTTTAGAACCATTATTCTGATTTGTTTAGGCGCTACCATTTTTACCATTCTTTCTCAGGAAATGGGCAATAGCGAAGACCGCATTGCAGCCAATATCATTACCGGTATTGGTTTTATTGGCGCCGGGGTTATTTTTAAAAATAATATTGATGTAAAAGGCTTGACCACGGCCGCCGTAATTTGGGTTGCGGCGGCTATTGGTATGGTGGTCGGGATACAGCAATATTACCTAGCCATTTTCTTGTCGTTGGTGGTTTTGGTTGTTTTGTCTCTGCTTTCCCGAATTGAAAAAGTTATTGACCGGCTGAATTACCGGGCCAGATTTACTGTGACTTTTATTAATGCCGATCTTCATAATCTGACCTATGTAGAAGAGTTGATCAAAAGGCAAAAACTCAGGCTTAGGCGGAAACAACTTTCCAAAAAAGATAGCCGTTTGGTAGTTGAACTAGATGTTTCGGGCAATAAAAAGCGGGTGATAGAATTAAACGAGAAACTATTGACCCTGCACGAGGTTCATGAGGTTTAAATGCTCAGTAATTCAAATTCCTGCATTCTTTGTCGGTAGTTCTTAGGAATAGGTGCATTTTGATTGAGTCGGTAGTCAAAGGTTATACAAACCGTATTTCCGGTACTGCATAATATTTCTGTTCCGTTTTTTTCTTTGGTTAATGCATAGTCCAGGTCAAAGCTGCTGTTCCCAATGCGTGAAGTGCGCACATAGGCAAATATCTTATCATCTAAATGGATCGGCTTTAGATAATTGATTTCTGCCTTTCCCAAAATAATTCCCATCAGTTCCCAGTTCCATTGAATGACGTTTTTCCAATACGCTGTTCGAGCAATTTCAAAATAAGTGAGATAAGCGGCGTTATTTACATGTCCAAATGCATCGATATCGGCAAAGCGAATGGGGATAATAGTCTTGTAATTGAATCCGTTAAATGGGGTCATAATGACAGTATGTCTTGTTTGTGAATGATTTTAGTGTCAGTTTGTCTGCTGTATTTATCTTTAAACCTTAAAAACCTCTATGGTATATAGTTTGTTTGTACAGTAAGTAAAAAATATTTTTTTAAAAAAGGAGGAAAACAATATGACACTTGTGAAATTTTCTAATCAGGGTACGGGAAACGTTTTAACCCCGTTTATTAATGACGTATTTGAGTCTTTATTGAACAACGATCCATTTGTTTCAGATCGCTTAACTTCCAGAGTTCCGGCAGTAAATATTGCAGAAACTGCCAATGAATATCATATTGAATTGGCTGCACCGGGGCTTAAAAAAGAGGATTTTAAAATTAATCTTGAGAAAAATGTACTAAGCATTTCGGCCGAAACTGAATCTGAAAAAGAATCCGAAGATAAAAGATACAATAGAAGAGAATATAGTTATAACTCTTTTGTAAGAACCTTTACCATGCCTGAGTCGGCAGATTATTCCAATATTCAGGCTGAATATACAGATGGAGTCTTAAAAATTAATGTGGCTAAAAAAGAAGAAGCCAAAATGCAAAGCCGGGAAATCTCTATCCGGTAATTCAAAATGAGTTTTAGTTGTTTTGATTATATGTAAATGAAAAGTGGGTGCTTTAAGCACCCTTTTTCATTTATGACTTTGAGAATAACAGATTTTACCTTTTGAATGGGGCCTGTTTTCGGCTTTAATGACAAATGTTTGTATTTTTACCCTCATGGAGAGGGAAATCTTAGAAACAAAGCGCAAAGCATTAAAGATTAATTTAGATGAAGCCATTTATGGAACTTTCGCCGAGATAGGAGCCGGTCAGGAAGTGGCCCGTAACTTTTTTACGGCTGGGGCAGCCTCTGGTACGGTAGCTAAAACCATGTCGGCCTATGATATGGTTTTTAGTAATTCCATTTATGGCGCCGAAGAATCCGGACGGTATGTGGCCAAATCCAGATTGGAAAAAATGCTTCGGCATGAGTTTGAATTGCTTACCGAACGTTTATATGGCCCCAAATATGAAGATAAAACCTTTTTCGCTTTCGCGGATACGGTTGCCACTCTCAATTTTAGTAAAACCAATGAGCCGCATGGCTGGCTTGGAGTTCGTTTTCAAACTACTCCCGGTGGTAAGCCTAATGATATTATTATCCATGTGCGTTTGCTAGACAGCGATGCTAGTTTGCAGCAAAATGTATTGGGTGTATTGGGTGTAAACCTGGTTTATGCGGCCTATTTTTATAATGACGATCTGCAAACCATGATCGAATCTTTGGTGGATAATCTTTCCATAGGTTCTGTAGAAATTGACCTGATTAGTTTGGACGGACCTGTTTTTAAAGATGCGAATAATCACCTGGTGAATCTTTATCTGATTGCGAAAGGTTTTTCAGGAGCTGCGCTTTTTGACGCCCAGGGGATGGCTCATCAAAGCAAAGACTTATTGTATAAAAAAGACGTAATGATTTTACGTACCAAGTTTGGTCAGAAATCTACCCCTAATTTCTATTTGTTTAACCGGGCAGTAGAGCAGTTTAAACGTTCTCAGCAGGTGGATGAAGAAAATGTGGTGGTGATGATCGAAGTATTGATGAGTAATTTATTGGGCGAGGATACGGAGCTTCATAATGAAGATCTGGAAGCTTTTGCTCAACGGGCCAAGGAATTATGCGCTACCGGAAATTATGTAATTGTATCTAACTTTACCCGTAACCATAAATTAGCCGAATATTTAGCTCGCTGCAAACCGCATAGCGTGGGTATATCTACCAATATTTCTAACCTGAAGAATATCTTTAATTCAAAAAATTACGGTGAGGATTATACCAATAAATTACTGGCTTATATCAGCGATTTATTTAGTAAAAATGTGAAGCTATACGCTTATCCATATCTGAATAAAAAGAATAATCAAATCATTACCACGGCCAACATGCCTGTATCAGTAGAAGCAAAACCTTTGTTTGACTTTTTAATTCAGAACGGTTATATCGCCGATATTGATGAGTACGATACCAAGGATGTGAAAACGGTTTAAGATTGTGTTTTTGGATAGAGACTGACTATATTTTAGAATTAGAATGAATCCGGAGGAAAGTGTTTTTCTTTAATCCGGATTCATTCTGTTAAAAGCATCTTTTACTTCTTCCGGACTTGCCTTTACCATCGCATCGCTAAAACCAAAAGTAAGCTGAGTTTTTCCTGCTTTTAATTGGTCGAATATGGATTCTATGAAACTGCTTACCGGAGGAGCGGAATCGTGTATTCCTTTTCCACCTAAATCTGTATTTAAGGCCGGTGGTATAATTTCAATTACTTCAATGTTTTTCGGTTTCAGCAAGTTTTGCATGGAAAGGGTAAAGGAGTGTAGGAAAGCTTTAGTTGCTGAATATACGGGCACTTTTACCAAAGGCACAAAAGACAAGCCGGATGTGACATTCAAAATGGTATTCAGAGAATTTAGATTGATGAATAGGGATATTAAATGCAGTGGGGCAATAACATTAATTGCAATTTCCTCTTTTGCCTTTTGATAAAAAACGGTGTCAAAAATACTCATCCATTGCTGTATGCCGGCATTGTTTATAAGAACATTCAGGTCGGGGATGATTTTCTGAAACCCATTTGTAAAGTTCCAGGCGCTCTGCTTCAATCGATAGATCGCATGATTTTGTAATTACAGAAGGGAATTTGTCTGAGATCTCTTTTAAAAGAGATTCCCGCCTTCCACAAATAATTACGGTGTTATTTTCCCGGATAAATCTTTCGGTTAGTCCTAAGCCAATACCACTTGCACCACCGGTAATTAAAATTTTGTTGTTTGCTAATTTCATGCTTTTTGTTTTTGAAACCCAATTAGGTCTAATGATTTTTCTGATCGGATATTGATCTGAAAACAATTAGACAAGCATTGTGTTAAAAAAATTACTCCGAGTATCTGTTTTGAAGTATTCTATCTGCTGATAAAGAAAATCTACCGCTTTCTCCTTAGTTCCGTTTTCAGGTTGTTATAGAACAGAATTTGTATTTCGTCTGCATGGCAAACTTTCTAAACTAATCATATGAAAAAGTTTCTTTTACTTCTGTTATTTATTCCGTTAGTAGGAATAAGCCAGACAAAGACTGTGGTTAACACAACCAGGGTCTTTCCCAAAGGGGATAAGGTTGAGGAATTCAGCAGGGCTCTTGCCAACCATGCACAGAAATATCATACGGGTGATTGGCGATGGCGGGTATTTAGCATTGAAACCGGGCCCGATGCCGGTGGGTATAATATTGCTGAGGGACCCAGTACCTGGGAAGCTATAGATGGTCGTAAAGATATCAGTGCCGAACATCTGGAAGATTGGAATAAGAATGTAGCTCCATTGTTGACTGACCGCGGGGCATCTGCTTTTGCAGAGTATGATCCGGAATTAAGTACAATTGAATTGACCGATTATACTGATAAGGTTTCGCTTTTTCATATTTATCCAAAACCAGGTAAAATGGCGCAACTTAGGGAATTAATAAAAGGCATGAAAAAAGTATGGCAAGCCGGAAAAGAATCGGTTGTAGTATTTGAATCGGCCTCTTCGGGCGAACCTTCCATTACCTTGGCTCTTCGGATGAAAGCTGGTTTGAAAGAAATGGCTGATGGGTATCGTAAACCACTTCCTGAAAGGTATAATGCAATTTATGGGGCAGGAGCTTTTGATAAGTATTTGCAAAAATTTGCCGATATAGTAGAAAAACGTTGGGAAGAATTGATTTACTATGATGCTAGTTTGAGTTCGAAATAATTTTTCGCGTTTGAAGATTTAGAATGACTCAATATTATTTAAAAGAGTACTGAAACTATTGAGCTTGTTGAAGCGTGGAATGCCGGGGTAATAGATTTTATTCGCTTCCATGGTTCGACAAGCTCATATGATACGGTTCTGAATTATGATGAATGAAACTCTTTTACGGAGATCCCGGCTTCTAATGGAATATCTTGGGGCTTAGGCATTATGTTACAGCACTTTTTTCCTGTACAAGTTTTGAGGCGATAATACTGATAATAAATATCTGAATAGCATGAAAGAGCATCAGAGGAAGCAATATTATACCAGTGGGAATGGAGGCAGGAAACAAAATTTTGGAAAACACAGTGCCGTGTACCAGTGATTTTTTGGTGCCGCAAAACTGAGCGGTAATGCTGTCTTTCTGATTGAAATTCAGTTTTTGGGCCAGGTATCCTGTAATAAAATAAACGGTGCAAAAGAGCCCAAGAACTCCTGCCGAGATGATTGCAAGAAAATGTATGTCAACCGAAGTGAAAATATTTTCTTCGAAAGATTCGGCAAAGCTTTTATAGATAATCAACAGGATGATGGATTTGTCGAATAAACTCAGGTAACGGCTATATTGCTGAACGTATTTCCCTAAATAGCGTTGCAGGGCTATACCTAACATTACCGGAACGAGAATTTCCGTTATTAGCTTGATGTAAATACTGCCTAAACTAAAATCTCCGGCAGAGGTTTTTAAAAACAATCCCATCCACAGCGGAGTGATCACAATCCCGATAAGTCCGGATATGCTGGCATTGAAGATAGCTGCCGGAATATTTCCTTTTGCCATAGATACCATTACTACGGATGAAGATACGGTAGAAGGTAATGCTGCCAGGAATAAAAATGCCAGCCAGATAGTTTGGTCGTGTTCTGAACGGATGAACGGATAAAAGATAAGAATTATCAGCGGAAACAAAAGAAAGGTGGAAAGCTGAATGAGGGCGTGTAAATTCCAGTTCTTTAAACCGTTTTTGATTTTTTCGGGGCTAAGCTTTAATCCGTAGAAAAAGAAAATCAGAGAAATTCCGATACTACCTATCAGGCTTAAAGGTATATTGCTGTTTTTGCTTCCCCATTGTGGGAAAAAATAAGCGGCGGTAACTACAGCTATTATAGCAAGAACGAATCCGTCTAATTTTACTTTCATTTAGGTATATATGTGTAATCGGGTATCAAGGGTCTGTAAAATAAACTGTGTCACTAGTGTCGAGCCCCTGGCCCCCAAAGGCCAAAGGGGCGGTACCCATCAATTCAAATCTAGCTTCATTCTTCCTGGAAACCAAATTGCTAATTTCTGAGCTGTCTGCCCCCAGTT
>DASQIU010000086.1:0-2835 GCA_035631395.1 Daejeonella sp.
TTATACTACCCAGCTTTCCGGAACCGGAACCGTATCTAACGGGGTGCCTCACGTATTTATCAGTTCAAGTTATATCAAAACCTATAGGCTGGCTGCTCCGTTTGTTGATTCTCTGAAATTTAGAAACGATCCACGTACACCGGTTTATTGTATGCGCCAAAAGTTGCCGTTAACCTCTTACCAGGAAGGTGATCATAATCCGGCAAAGCAAAGAGGACGTCCTCAGTTTGATAATACCGTACCTGCCGATAGCTGTTCAGTATCTAATATTAAAACCTTTGGCCGGTACAGCGCTCCATACATTCACCTGAGCTATGCCCAGGTTCAGTTTCAACTGGCCGAATGCGCCGTTAGAGGAATAGTTGCCGGCGATGCTAAAGCTCTATATGAAAAAGGTGTTCGTGCAGCCATGGATCAGTTATCTGTTTATGGTTCTGACGGAGTTATCACACCAGCTCAACAGAATGAATATCTGCAGGCCAATCCTTACGATCCGGCAAATGCTTTAAAAATGATCAATACACAGTACTGGATAGAATCTCATTATAACTGGTACGAGAGCTGGGCTAACATGCGCCGAAGCGGTTATCCCGATGTGTACAGTCAACTGGATCTGACTTTAAGTGGCAATCTGGGAGCTCAACTTCCCCGCAGGTTATATTATCCACGTGCCGAAGCGGCAGCTAATGGCCAGAACTTGCAAGAAGCCATTACCAGACAGGGCCCTGATTTAACCAGTACCCGGGTTTGGTGGGATAAACAATAAAAAAAATAAATCATTGCTTAATCATCCTTTTCTAAAAAGAGAGGATGGTTAAGCATTTCTTTTAAATATTGATAGCCTGATATTTTGTATTTATTTAAGTTAAACAATGGTTTTAACCGTATAAGAAGCTTTCTGCCATTGCTTCTTGTATTTATTGTACACAGTTTATTTGCTCAGCAGAATCAGAAAATTTCATCAACACACCTGCAGTTTAATGCCGATACCGGCAAATTGCAGTTTGCAATTATTTCAGATCTCTGGGGTGGTAATCGGCCTGGCATATTCGAAAATGCCGTTAATAAACTTGAAATCTTGCAACCGCAATTTGTTTTGTCGGTTGGCGATCTTATCGATGGTAAATCATATGATCCAAAGGTTATTGCACAACAATGGGATGATTTTGATAGTGCCATCAAGCCTTTATCCATGCCCTTTTTTTATGTTCCCGGCAATCATGATATCGGAAATGCTATCATGGAAAAGGAATGGCAAAAACGTATTGGATCACCTTATTATCATTTCATTTTTAAGAATGCACTCTTTTTATGTATCAATACAGAAGACGGCGGAAGAGGCGGTATCGGAGATGATCAGGCAACTTATTTTAAAAAAGTTATTGCCGAAAACCCTGATGTGAAGTGGACTTTTGTGTTTATGCACCGGCCGGTATGGCAAGGTAAAAATGATAAAATGGAAGGGTACGAGAAAATCGAAGCTTCTTTAAAAGGGCGTAATTATACGCTGTTTTCTGGTCACCATCACACTTATTTAAGCACAAATAAAAAAGGAAATAAACATTTTGTTCTCGGATCAACAGGGGGAGGAAGCGATTTGCGTGGAGAAAAATTTGGTGAATTTGATCATGTTACATGGGTTACCCTAAATGGTGGAGATGAACCAAAGATTATCAACCTTAAACTTGATGGAATGATTAAGGAAGATATTGTGAATGAAAAGGTATTTCCGCTTACTCAAACCCTAATTAATGGAGACTGGTTGTTTCCTGTGCCTTTAGTAAGTGAACATCAGAAAGAGAAAAATATTACTGCCGAAATCTTATTGGATAACCCTACAGCTTGTCCTTTAAAAGTTACTGGCCAATTAGGCGCTCAAAAAGAATTGAGTTTCAGCCCCAGCCTCATTGATATAACGATTGCACCCCATAGTAAAGTTGTGCAGCCGGTTCTTCTTTCAATGAAAGATCAATCAGAACTCGATATTGCCCGGCTGCCTTCGATAGATATTTCACTTAGCGGCGAATATTTGTACAATGGCATTAGCTATATGCTGCCCACAACTAAAAAGCTCCTGCTTAGCTGGAAGATGATTCCTTCCCTTTTAAAAAAGGGAAATAAGGCAAATATGCTTCATGGATGGGATACTACCGGTATGACCGCTCTGACAGCTCCTGAATATCTCGAAAGGAAATGGTACTGGTCGGGTACTGAAGACGCTTTGATTCAGTTTAAAACGATAAAGGATAATAAATATGTGTATATACCGGTACTCGTAAATGATGATCAATGGGTAACCGGAAAGCAAGCTCAAAAAGATATTCTGTATCTGCACGTAGAAGATTCAAGCGGCATCCCCTGTTTTATCGCAGTATCTCCGGGTGATAAAAGACCTGTGATTGAAGGAAAAGGCAATATTCAATTGAAGGATATTGGGATGGAGAGTTATTTTAATAACTCTTCATGGATGACTGTATTCAGATTGCCTATTCATAAAATAAGAAAAAAGGACAATTCAATTAGGTTGAATGTCGGTTTCAGAGATCAGGATAATCATCCTGAAAAACAGTTTTCCATTTTATTCTGGAAACCTTTATGGGATAACCCCACCGATTATAAAAATTCCGGGGCTTATCTTTTAGATCAATAGTTTTTTTAGTTGGGCCTTTTACATGATAAAAAAATGAATATGAAAAGAATTACTTCTTATTTTTTGCTGTTATTATTATTCCCCCTTGCTGTTTTTTCTCAAACAGCACCCCCAAAACCAAAGAAAAAAAAATACGGGTTTACACCTGCGCTTGTTCGGGGGCCTTATTTGCAAGTAGCTACCTC
>DASQIU010000087.1:0-5347 GCA_035631395.1 Daejeonella sp.
CCTGCAATTGAAAAGTAACCGGCGCAAAACCGCGATGCGGGTGCGGATGTATCCTTAACTTCTGCCCAGGCTTAATCTCCTCTGGCCCCATATGATGCAGCACAATAAAAGGATTAGCGAATCGGAAATCACGGTGCGGCAAAGGCTGTTTAACGCTTTCTTCGGAGGTGATTTTTTTCTCTCTGCCTAACAGGATATGGTCTATTCTTTTTTGCATGATGATTTAGTTTTTTTTAAGAAGGATGTATAAAAATGTGAACTTTGACCCAACTTTAAATAAATGTTTTTTATAACGAGAACTGCATAAAATTGCTTTTTCTGTCGCTCGTAGAGTATTACTTTTCCCTACAGCTGAAAAAGTAATCAAAAGAGCCGCGGCTGCTTTTTATTGCTACCAAGTTTCTACGTTGGCCTTACCTATGCCTGCCGCAATAAAAAGAAGGCCGAAAAGAATAGAACGGGGAGTTTATCAGGTATCTTCTGCAAAATGTCTAAGCTGTACTCAGGCTGGTGCAAATTATGCCCCCGCTCCGATTCCGTTTTCCGGCCTTCACAAGGTTTAGCGTTAAGAAGGTTCTAAAAAACGGTTTGTAGGAACATTCAATTTAGTCATTCGGAAAGCAATTCGGAGAAGTGTTGTAGAAAATTTGGTTAGCAATAACATTACCACGGCTCGAATTGCAGATAACTTTTTTTAGAACTTTTAGCTAAAACTTGTGCAGTCTTGAATTTTTGCTACTTTTTTTCAAGAAAAAAGTAGAGAAAAATACAAAGGGCTTGAATCATACCCCTGAACAAATTTACTGCACATCCTCTCTAAAACATTCTTCTTAGTTATTAATACAATTCCCCGTATTTACCAGACTGAAATTCCATAATAGCCTCTCTGATCTCTTCCTGGGTATTCATTACAAACGGGCCATAACTTACAATCGGTTCATTCAATGGCTCGCCACTTAAAACCAGTAAAACACTATCCTGGCCGGCTTTGATCACAATCTCTTCACCTTCATTTTTAAACAGGATAAAGCTATGCTCTTCCGCTTTTTCTCCGTTCAGCCCCACATTTCCGTTTACTACCAAAATAGCCGTATTATATGCCGCCGGAAAAGAAAGGTTTACTTCGCCGTCTTTTTTCAGTTTCACATCAAAAAGGTTAACCGGAGAATAGGTTTTAGCCGGACCGCCTACCCCGTTAAAAGAACCGGCAATCACATTCACCACTCCCTGCTTACCGGGCAATTCAATTTTCCCCATCTGATCTTTGGTAATGGACTGATAATGTGCCGGCGTAGATTTGTCTTTTTTAGGCAGATTTACCCAGAGCTGAACCATCTCAAAAGGACCGCCTGTTTTAGCAAAATCCTGCTCATGATATTCTTTATGCAGGATTCCTGCTCCGGCGGTCATCCATTGTACATCTCCGGGATTAATTATTCCGCTGTTTCCGGTGCTATCATGATGTGCCACACTACCTTTATAGGCTATGGTCACGGTTTCAAATCCTTTATGCGGATGCACGCCCACTCCCCGAACATAGTCGGAAGGGCCAAAATCAAATTCGGCATTAAAATCCAGCATCAAAAACGGGCTTATTCTTTGCTGCGGAATATTGGCTCCGGGTATATAGTTAAACACTCTGAAGCCATCGCCCACCATACCTGGTCTGGCCGGTTTAGACACAATTTTTTCGATCTGTTTTTTCATGTTTTCTCCTATTTAAGTATCAGGTTTCTATGTCAGACGGCGTTGGTCTTTCATATCTTCCTTTTCAACACAAAATTACGCTAAGGCAAAAGGTTTAAAAATAAACCAGGTTAAGCCAAAAACTTAATGTAGGTTAAGTATATATTTACTTATTGGCGGGAGCGTTAAGCATTTTGCTTAAAAATTCGGGAGTTACGCCAATATAAGAAGCTATTTGCTTTTGCGGCAGGCAATCAATGAGGGATGGATATAAGCCACAAAAGCCTTCGTATCTTTCTCTGGCGGGCAGGCTTAACATACTGGTCAGGCGATTTTGATAGCTGGCAATGGCATTTTCTGCCAAAATCCTAAAAAAGCGCTCAAACTTTGGAACTTCCTCATACAATTTCTCCAGATCAGATTTCCATAACCAAATTACCGTGCTATCTTCCAGGGCGTCGATATATAAAGTGCCGGGTTTCTGCGAAATGAGACTTTTCATATCGCCAATCCACCAGCCGGAAGGCGCAAACTGAATTACGTGCTCAAATCCGTTTTTATCCAAAGAATAACTACGCAACAAACCTTCTAAAACAAATACCGGCCCACGGCTAATATCCTCTTCCTGAACCAAAAACTGCTTTTTCTTCAGCTTTTTAAGATTGAGCAGGGATGTAAAATAAGATTGCTCTTCCTGCGACAGGGAAATATGTTTGGCAATATGTTGCAGCAGCTGGTTATAATCCATGCTCAAAGATAACAGGATTGGGGAAACCAGAGATATGTGTTTTTGAACTAAAGGCTTTACTCAGAATAATCAATTTTTGTAAAGAAAAATTGGGATTATTTGAGCAAAAAGCACAATTTACACCTTTAATTTACAGGCATTTAGGTTTTTATTAATTTGTATTAAACTAATATTTAAACCTATGAAAAGTGCAAAACAAATTAGCCTGATTTTTTCGTTCGCTTTGTTGCTTATTTTGACAGCCTGTACAAAAAAAGAGGAAGCAGAAATAGCCGGATTTCAGCTTTCGACCCTAGAAAGCTCTAAAAAGAACGATAAAGACCTGAAATTTACTTATGGACATCCTGTTAATTTAAGATCTGGAGGAGTTGCCCGATCCTGGGTAGCTAAAGACCAATCCGGCAAGCCTGTGGCCTTAGGGGTAGAGTTGCCTGAAAAAGCCATCTTTAATTTAAAGGATGAACCCATAGTTTTTACCATAGAACTTCCTAAAGATGCGGGGGTATCTCCTTTCGAGCAAATTACACTTGATTGGAATCCACATGGACATGAGCCGGATCATGTATTTACCCTGCCCCATTTTGACCTTCATTTTTATGCGATAAGTGAGCAGGAAAGGCTAAAAATTCCGCTAATACTTCCCCCATCTATGGATTTGGCCCCGGCAGACAAATACCTGCCTGTGGCTTATGTATTAGGACCAGGCGTAGTGCCTGCTATGGGTGCTCATTGGGTGGACGTATTATCCCCTGAATTTAACGGAGGAACTTTTACAAAAACCTTTATTTATGGATCTTATAATGGTAATATTACTTTTTTTGAGCCGATGTTTACTGTGGATTATTTAAAAAAGAAAACCATAGAAAGTATCCCGATTCGCCAGCCCCAAGCATTCAGAGTAAATGGCTATTATCCCCAAAGCTATAGTTTTAGTTATGAAAAATCCGGAAAAGTATTTAACATAGCGCTAACTGATCTGACTTATCGAAAAGGGGAATAGAAATTTGGGCGAGCTTGCTCAAAAATCAGCTCCAAAACGGATTAAACAAGACTTGCAGGATCGATAAAACGTGTTCGTTATCAAAAAAGCCAATAAACTCCAAAGTTTATTGGCTTTAAAATTTATCAAAAAAAGGTTTATCCTGGCATTTTTGATTCATCTGTAAACATCACTTCCCACTGATGTCCGTCGGGGTCAGCAAAACTATCATAGTACATCCAATCATGATCCTTAGAATCCTGGTAGCGGCTACCGCCGTTTTCCATCGCCAGTTTTATAATTTCATCCACTTTTTCCCTGCTCTCCACTTCTATCGCAATTAGTACCTGGGTAGTAGATTCGTCAGCAACCGGCCTGTTGGTAAATGTCTTAAAAAAATCATCCTTTAAGAGCATGGAATACATACTCCCTTCATTCAGAACTAAACAAACCGCTTTATCATCACTAAACTGCTCATTAAAAGAGAATCCCAACTTGGTCCAGAATGATCTTGTTACAGTAATATCCCTTACCGGGAGATTAATGTAGATTGATTTTACTTTAGCCATATTTTTCTTTTTGGGTTTTAAGGATTTTTATCCGAAATCGATTCTATAAATTGACCGGAAGCCAAATAAAAATAGTGATAATTTGAGTTAAATTTTACCCTTTAAGATTATGTGTAGTTGTAAACAGATATTGGCAGTTATTGATGAAGTAAAAACTTAACTACTTCCAGTCGGCCTTTTTAATATCGGCCAGATAAGTATTCTTTCTTTCTATTCTGGTAGGGAGAATTACAAAATTCTAAGAATAGAAAAAGCCTGTTAATTGCAGGGATTGGAAATCCCTTTTATCTGGTATTCGACATGCCTTGCAGAACATGTCGAACAGCGAATTAGCTAATTAGTCAAATAAATGTTTTATCAAAACCTCTCTATTATACACTACACCTCATTTGCCACCTTTGCAAACTTATCTCTATACTCAATCGGGGTAAGCCCTGTAATCTTTTTAAAGATCTCTCTAAATGCTTTCGTGTCGGTATAACCCACATCAAACATGATCTCTGATACATTCTTTCTCGATGCCTCAAAATTTTTCTTGGCCGCTTCGATTCTCACTCTTTGTATATACTCTATCGGTGTATTGTTGGTAGCCTCTTTAAATCTTCTTTCAAAAGTTCTACGACCAGTATGAATTAAACTGGCTAAAGCATCTATGGTAATTTTTTCACAATAGTGTTGTTCAATATAATCCTGAACTTTTTGGATATCGGCATCGTTGTGATTTCTTTGGCCTCTGAAAATTGCGAATTGAGATTGGCTCTCTCTTCCGATATCCAATGCAAAATATTTTGAAATCATAACTGCTGTTTCTCTATCAGAAAACTTTTCGATCAGGTATAAGATCAAGTTCCATAAACTGCTTGCTCCGCCGCTGCTGTAAATATTATCGTATTCGGTGATAATCGCCCCGTCTTCTACTTCCACATCCGGATATCTTTCTTTAAACTCATTGATATAAGCCCAGTGTGTAGAGCATTTTTTACCCTTCAGCAAACCGGTTTCGGCTAAAAGAAAAGCGCCGATACACAAACTGGCCAGGTGTGTCCCCTTCTCGTGTAAATTCTTAAAATAAGGTATGGCTTCGGCGTTGGCCTGCAACCCTTTGCCAACATCGCCGAATGTAGGCGGTATAACTAGTAAGTCGGTTTGGGTTACATCTTTGAGTAAGCGGTTTGTTTTTATGGTGTACTCGCCATTGTTAGCAGGGACATACTCGTTTAAACCCACATACTCTACCTCAAAAACGGGCTTTTTGCCGAATGCCGTTAAAAACTCATTTGCTGTATGAAAGCTTCTAAATGGCGGTGTAACCGCTTCAATCACCCCATATTCCGGTACAAAAACTGAGATTTGCATAATTCTCTG
>DASQIU010000088.1:0-8877 GCA_035631395.1 Daejeonella sp.
TTTTCCTTCAAAATAGGTAGAGTTATCATTGGGAATATCGGCCCAATTGATGGTTACACCCCATTTAAATGAACCCTTGAAATCGGCATCTCGTCCCGATAGGATATCATAGAAGGCAGTGGTAGCTAAACTGTTTTCTGATAAAATGGCAATTTTATCGCCTTTATTCACCATCAGGTTAATGTCTGAGAATAATACCTCGCCGTTCAGTTCTTTGCGCAGGTTTTCTATCTGCAGCACCTGATCTCCGGCTTCGCGACCCTGGTTGTTGAATAAAATTGCCGGATATTTACGGTTAGAAGGTTTAATTTCTTCCAAATTGATCTTATCCAGGGCTTTTTTACGGCTGGTAGCTTGTTTGGATTTAGAAGCATTGGCCGAGAAGCGGCGGATGAACTCCTGAAGCTCTTTAACCTTATCTTCTAATTTCTTGTTCTGATCAGAACGCTGACGGGCAGCCAACTGGCTAGATTCATACCAGAAGGTATAGTTACCGGTATAGATGGTCATCTTGCCAAAATCAATATCCACCACATGGGTACATACCGTATCCAGAAAGTGACGGTCGTGAGATACCACTAAAATAATTCCTTCATAACCGGCTAAAAAGTCTTCCAGCCAAGAGATGGTATGAATGTCCAAATCGTTGGTTGGCTCATCCAGTAACAAAATATCAGGTTTACCAAATAAAGCCTGGGCTAATAAAATCCGTACTTTTTGGTTTCCGTCTAATTCCTTTAATAATTTATAATGGCAATCTTCTTTAATGCCCAGGTTGCTGAGTAGGGTAGCCGCGTTGTTTTCGGCATTCCAGCCATCCATTTCGGCAAAAATGTTTTCCAGTTCGCCGGCACGCTCTCCGTCTGCTTCGGTAAAATCTTCTTTGGCGTACAGAGCGTCTTTTTCTTTCATGGTGTTATACAGCTCTTTATGCCCCATGATCACGGTTTCAATAACCGGGAATTCATCAAACGCGTAATGGTTTTGAGATAAAACCGCCATGCGTTCGCCAGGAGTAAAAGCTACGGAACCAGAAGTAGGGTCAATCTCTTTAGAAAGGATTTTCATAAAGGTGGATTTACCGGCGCCATTAGCTCCTATAATTCCATAACAATTGCCTTGGGTGAACTTTAAGTTCACTTCCTCAAACAGCGTGCGTTTTCCGTAACGTAGAGATAGATTGGATACTGTAATCATGAATTTGAAATGAGGTGCAAAGGTACCGATTTTCAATAAGATAGAAAAGGAAGTTTGACATTTGAAGGGCGAATTTTACTTTTGGACGATGGATAAAGCTGGCTTGCTTGAGGAGTTAAACCAAACCCTGCCGAAAAAGAAGGTAGAGAAGCTGGCGGCTTTGGGCGCCAATCAGCATTACGAAGTTGCCGATCTGCTGGAACTGAGCTTTTATCCGCGTTCTGAAATTGCTTTTCGGGCCGCCTGGGTTTTGGAATATATCCTGGAAAAATATCCAGAACGTTTTTTACCACTACTGAATGATTTTCTGAAGCTTTATCCCGAACAAAAAAATCCAAGCTGCCAGCGCCATTATTCCAAAATGCTGGCCCATTTACTCAAAACCGGTCGGTTGAATCAGGCTGATGATCGTATTGATTTTGATTTATTGGTGGAAAGCACCTTCGGCTGGCTGATTGATGAACAAACTCCTGTAGCCGTGAAGGTGCATTGCCTGGAGGTTTTATTTGTTTTGAAAGATAAATCGCCCTGGATTTTGGAAGAGTTAAAATCACAGATCGAATTTCTGATGCGCCATGGCAGCGCCGGAATTCAAAGCCGGGGGCGGGCTATTTTGAAAAAAATTGCGAGTAAATAGTAAGCCATTTTTTTTGAGATTTACCAAAGAAATACTGCTTCTTTGCAGCAATTATGGCCAGTATTAAAGAAACACTTTATCAATTATGTACGGATTATATCCTGGAAAGGATAGATGCTGCTGAAAAAGCAATTCTGGCGGCGCAGGAATCAGCGGGCGATGATACCAAGAGTAGCGCCGGTGATAAATACGAGACCGGCCGGGAAATGATGCAGCAGGAAATAAACCGCAACCGGCAGCAATTGCAGGAAGCGCAAAAACTGTTGCAGGTTTTACGCAACATCAGTCCAGATCAAACGCATACTAAAATTCAGATCGGGAGCCTGGCAATGAGCAATATGGGCAATTTCTATCTCGCCATTAGTGCCGGACAGTTCAAAGTGGCTGATCAAAATTATTTTGCCATTTCTATGGCCTCGCCCATTGGCCGGCATCTGGCCGGTAAGAGCGCAGGCGAAGAATTTCAATTCAATGGCAAATTATTTCGGATATTGGAAGTGCAGTAAGGGCTGTGAAATGATTTGCCGGTTTACTCCATTTCCTGGATACCGGTTGAAGCTTCCTCCGTTTCTACAGAATTGGCTACCATTTGGTTAATTTCATGGATCTCCTTGGCGGTTAAGTATCGCCATTTTCCTGAACTTAAGCCATCCAAAGTTACATTCATGATGCGCACACGTTTCAGCTTTAATACCTGATACCCTAAAACTTCGCACATGCGGCGTATTTGCCGGTTTAGGCCCTGGGTTAAAATAATGCGGAAACGCTGTTTGTTCTCCTGCACTATTTTACATTTTTTGGTTACCGTATTAAGGATAGCCACCCCGTTTCCCATTTTTTTAATAAAATCGGCCGTAATCGGTTTATTTACCGTAACCACATATTCTTTTTGATGATTATTGCCAGCCCGCAATATTTTGTTGACGATGTTGCCATCGCTGGTTAAAAAAATTAAACCTTCAGAAGGCTTATCTAACCTGCCAATGGGGAATATCCTTTCGGGATGTTTAACAAAATCAACGATGTTTCCTTTAATATGACGCTCGGTAGTACAGGTAATACCCACCGGTTTATTCAGAGCGATATAAATAGGCGCTTTTTTAGCTTTTAAAGGTTTGCCGTCTATTTTTACCACATCGCCCTCAAAAACTTTGGTGCCCACTTCAGGTTTTGCCCCATTCAAAGTTACCCGGCCCTGCTCAATCAGTTTGTCGGCTTCCCGACGGGAGCAAAATCCGGTTTCACTAATAAATTTATTTAGGCGGGTGTGTGGTTTTGGTTGAACGGAATCAGACATTTTCAGCGCAAAGTGTATTGTTGTGGTTTTAATTAGCCAGATGTAAATCAAGCCAGTTTTTTATTTCTCTGCTCAAAGCTATGCGTTTATTGGTAAATGCATGGTCTGTATCCCAAATTTTATAAGTCAGATTTTTCTTTTTTTTATGATTGGCCAGGTAAATATTGTTTTTATGCTCGTCTATAACCAGGATGGGTTTTCGGCTAATGGCTACAAACTGTTCAATATTGTAATTATCTAAATGGCTTATCATTTCCTGACTAAACTCCTCTGGTTTGCAGTTTAGCATGCCTAAAGTGGATAAATATTGATTGAATTCGGCCAGGTTTATGGGCGCTTCCATTCCTTTAAAAATGGTGTATGGATTGAATATCGAGACAGCGCTAATGGCCTTAACCTTTGGATTATTTAAGCCGTTAATCATAGCCAGACCTGCACCCATGCTGTGCCCGAATAAGGCAATTTTATTGGTATCGATCTTTAAACGTTGAATATTTTGAGGATGGCTGATATGATTGATTACGGCATTAATATCTTCCAGAGCATTTTGATAAGAAAAAGTGCCTTGGCTGCCCCAAGAACCCCGATAATTAAAATAAATTATATTATAACCGGCCCGGCGCAGGTTTTGGGTCAGGTCCAGGTTGCGCTCATTTCCGGGTAGCCCATGTAGCATTATGATGGTAGGGTGCAGGCTGGCTCCATTGGCTGTGTATTCAAAACCATAAATGGTGGAACCCGATGAATTGATTTGTAGTTCGATCAGGTTTGCCGGAGAAAGGGAATCGGGGAGAATATCAGTGCTTAAATAAGATTCAATAGGAGAGGCAGGAGTTTTCGATTGACTTTTTTGACAAGCCGTGCCTATAGAAATAATTAAGAAAATGTATAAAATGATGCAAAAATGTGCTTTTTTCAATATCTTAATTTTTATGTAAAATATTAAGATATTCTTAAAAAGCAAAAAGCCCGGATTTTTAATCCGGGCTTTGAAAAAGGTATGGTATTATTATTTAACCCTGAAATCTACTTCTTTATTTCCCCACCATAAAGATATCTTACCGTTTTTAGCTATCTCAAAAGTCATTTTTTCAGTGAATTTTTTTGATTTAAGAGGTTTTACGACTACCCGTAACTGGTCTTCTGCTTCGTTATAATCAGTTCCCCATTGGTTCCATATTTTGTTAAAGATAATGGTCCAGCTTTTTTCTCGCGGAATGCTGTATAGGCCATATTTTCCGGCCGGAAGTGTTTTTCCTTCTACCTGAATATCCTTGCTGGTTTCAAAAATGGTTGCTTCGTTGGCTCCGGTGCGCCAAACTTCTCCATAAGGGGCAATTTCTTTTCCAATGGTACGGCCTTTAACTGAAGGCTGGCTGTAATCAATGGTAATAACAGCGCCAGATGCGATGGTTTCTGAAACTTTAGCTGGTGGACTTGGGCGCTTGCTTTTATCCGGTTTATTTTCCTGGGCAAAACTTAGGCTGTTGGCTAAGCCGGTGATCAGCATCAAAATAAATATTCTTTTCATTTTTTTACGATTTAAGTTAAACGATAACTAAAGATAAACTGAATTGTTGAAATAGTTAAGTTTTTACCGATAACTTAAAAGCTTTTTACAATACTGTTATGCAAACTGCGTGGACTCCAATATCCACTGGCAATGATGCGGCGTATGGTAAACAACGGATCATTGGGGTCCCGTTTTTCGGCCAGAACGAAGGCTCCGATAAAGCCTCGCTTCTTTAATTCAGGTATGGCTTCCGGATTCCATAACCCAAAAGGATAAGCAAAGTATTTGATATCCTTTCCGGTAATTTCTTGTAAGGTTTTGGTTGGTTTTTCTATCTGCGTTATCCAATCCTGGGCCTGGTATTTTTTTACGTTTTGGTGATCCCAGGTATGTGAACCAATCACATGACCTTCATCTGATAAAGCCTTCACCTGGTCTTTCGACATATAATTAGTTTTTCCTAAGGAAACCGTCATAATAAAAAACACGCCTTTAAAACCATATTTCTTCATTTCCGGAGCGGCAATGGTAAACTGATCCAGATCGGTATCGTCAAAAGTCAGCATAATGGGTTTGGACGGCAATTTGGCGCCATTGTTCAAGTAATTGTAAAGCTGGTCCGGTAAAATGGTATGATAACCACTATCGGCCAGCATTTTCATATGCGCTTTAAATTGATCAATAGGCACAATATAATCCTTAGCCGCCTGAGAATCTTTTGGCCTCCAATCGCGGATTTGGTGGTAACATAAAATGGGTACCTGCGGACGGGCTAAAATGGTAGCTGCCGAAGCTACTTTAGAAGTTGGCTCGGCCAAGGGCGCTTCTTCTGGCGTTTCTATTTTTTGGCTTTTTTCTGAAATAGCAGCAACTGGGTTTGTTTCAGTGGTTTGACTATCTGAATTTGTCTGGCAGGAGGCATTGAAAAGAAGACTGGATAGAAGTAGTGCTGGAATAATGATTTTGTGCATTTTTAATAGGTTTTTGATTTTTTAGGCGATATGTTTTTTCATGGCTAAAGTAAGTAAAAGGATGGTTCTCTGGTAAAAGATTTCTAAACACATGGCTATGAAAAGCGTTCGGTAGAGACATAATATAATTACGTCTAATTACTATTTGATAGGATTCAGAATTATATTGCCGATAATCCTGAAAATTGGTTTAAGGATAAATTTTATCCCACATAATTATTGCCCGTAATCCCGTAATTTCGCCAGGTAATTTATTTCTATGCCTCAAAAAATATTAGCACGGCTAAATATCAATTCTTTAAACCCGATGCAACAGGCAGCATTAAAAGCTGCCTTTGCAAGCGACTTGTTGCTGTTATCGCCTACTGGTTCCGGGAAAACCCTGGCTTTTTTATTGCCTGTTTTGAAATCCCTGGATGTTCAGCCGGGCATTCAGGTTTTAATTTTGGTTCCTTCAAGAGAGCTGGCTTTGCAAATTGAACAGGTTTTTAAGCAGATGCAAACTGGTTTTAAGGTGAACTGCTGTTATGGCGGTCATGCTACCAAAATCGAGAAAAATAATCTGCAACATGCTCCGGCGGTTCTTATTGGCACGCCAGGGCGCATAGCTTATCATCTCCGGGAGGAAAATTTTAAGCCCCAAACTATACAAACTTTGATTTTAGATGAGTTTGATAAATCTCTGGAATTTGGCTTTGAGGCTGATATGTCGTACATCATCGGCAGCTTAACAAATTTGAAAAGGCGAATTTTAACTTCGGCCAGCAGAATAGCACAAATTCCTGCTTTTACCGGGATAAATCAGGCCGTTGAACTAGACTTTTTAAAAGATTCATCTCAGTCTCCATCCTTAACAGTGAAAGCGCTTAAAGCCGATGCGGCCAGCAAGCATGAAGTTTTGTTCTCTTTGCTTTGTAAAATTGGAAATAGCCCTGCGCTGGTTTTTTGCAATCACCGGGATGCGGTGGATCGTATCAGCAACTTTTTATATAGAAATGGTTTAGAGCATGGTGTATTTCATGGGGGAATGGAACAAGAGGATCGGGAAAGGGCATTATTAAAGTTTAGAAATGGTAGTTACCATTTATTAATTACTACCGATTTGGCTTCCCGTGGACTAGATATTCCACAAATTGAATACGTGATTCATTATCAACTGCCTCATACCGAAGAAGCATTTTTACATCGCAACGGACGTACAGCCCGCATGAAGGCTACCGGTACCTCCTATTTAATTATTGCCGAAGATGAAAAGCCGGCGTACATTAAACAATTGCCTGATTTTGAAGAATTGTCTGGTCAGGATATTCTTCCTAAAAAGTCCTCCTGGGTTACTTTATACCTTGCCGCCGGTAAAAAAGACAAGATTAATAAAATAGACATTGTAGGTTTGCTGCTTCAAAAGGGAGGTTTGCAGAAAGATGAGTTGGGTTTAATAGAAGTGCAGGATTTTGCCTCTTATGCGGCCGTGAAGCAAGATAAGGCGGTTCGGGTGTTGTATCTTCTCAAAAATGAAAAGATTAAGAACAAGAAAATAAAAATAGAAGTTTCTAAATAACAAAAAGACTATGAGTAATAACGATATCATGAAGAAGCTTCGGGTGGCACTTAAATTAACTGACGAAGAGATTGTGAAAATTTTGGAGTTGGAAAATTTTAAGATTAGTAAAACCGAACTTAGCGCCATATTTCGTAACGAAGATCATCCTAATTTTAAGCCTTGCGGCGATCAGATCTTGCGCAAGTTTTTAAACGGCTTAATTGTTTATAAAAGAGGCCCACGGCCTGCAAAAACTCAAGGTCCAAATCCTTCGATCCATTAATAAGAAAGGCTTGGCTTTTTTCTTCTGTCTGGTTTAGTGGGCAATTTTACTGGAAACCTTTGCTTGTAAAATCTATCTCAGAAAAGTGAGTGGGAGCTTGAATAGGCTAATTTTAGTTTTTCTAAACTTTTTGGCACCGTATTTATTCATATAAGTATGAACAAAAAACAAAAGGTTATGAAGGATAGAAACAAAATTGCATTAGGAGCCTTGGTAACAGTAGGATTAGCAGCAGGTGCAGCGGCTTGGTATTTATTAAGAACTGAAAAGGGCAGAGAAGCTGCCGGCCAGTTGGTAGATTCTTTGAAAGATCTCAGTAATACGGTAAAAGACAAGGCGGCAGATCGCTTTAGTCAAGTGAGTACGCATGCTAAAAATGTAATTGATAATTTGAAATCAAAAACAAGCACTACCGTTTAAAAAAGTTTGGTTCACAAAAAGGCCTTGCGGGAATGTCGCATGGCCTTTTTGTTTTTTATAGGAGATCTACAGGCTCTCCGTTTCCATCAGTTTTTTATTTGCAGGTATTGATTTTTTCTTATTGATCCGGTTGATCCACATAATATAGCCTGTAATAGGGAAGGTAACTCCCAGCAGGCAGGTAATAAAGGCAATTACTTTAGAGCAAACCCCGAAAATGGATCCGGTATGCACGGGTTTAAAAGTAGCACGTACCCTTTGTCCCAGATTTTTTTCACTAAATTTTAAAGAACCAATAATTTCTCCACTGTATTGGTCCAGGTAATAGGTATCAGTGGCCATTTCGGGCGCCTGAGCAGGAAGGATATTCAAGGTAAATACTCCCGCCGAATCTTTAGCCGCAGAAATATTGTAGAAGGATGCCTCCTGAACCTGCGTCATGGCAGCTTGCAGGACTTCCTCATAACTTAAAGATTTTTTATCCGGATTGTAAGTGGAAAGTGGCGGTTCGGCCGGCGGTTTCATTTCCGACTTGGTTACCACATAGATCCCTTTGTTAAACCATTGGAACGACCAGGCTAATCCTGTAAAGGCAAAAATAAACAGGAAAATAGAGGTGTAAAATCCCAATACGATGTGAAAATCATGGTTTAACCTTTTCCAATTTCCATCCCATTTAATTTTAAGCCGCTGCGAAACCATTTTACGGGTTTTGGGCCACCATAAAATCAAACCTGTTATCAGAATAAACAAGAACATTAGTGTCGAAATGCCCACAATCAGTTTCCCTATGCTGTCATTTCCGCCTAATAACCAGCGGTGCAGGGCAAATGCTTTGTAAAAAAAGGTTTCGCGGTAGCTATATAATTCAATAATTTCTCCGGTATAAGGATTTACAAAAGCGGTTTTTTTGCTTCCCTCAGCGCTTTTTGCTTCGGCAGGTTTTTCACCTTTTTTAGGTAACTGAGCTGAATTTTCTTCTTTTTTATCCTTTTTAGATTTGGTGCTAAAACCGATTT
>DASQIU010000089.1:0-8276 GCA_035631395.1 Daejeonella sp.
ATTATTGGCGGTCAGGCCGGCATTGTAGGCCATATCAGCATAGCCAAAGGTTCACAAATACAGGCCAAATCGGGCATTACCCGTTCTTTAGAAGAAGAAGGACAGAAATGGGCCGGCGCTCCTGCAACTCATTTCACTACCAATATGCGGGCGCAGGTGGTATTCTTGCGTTTGCCCGAACTGGAGCGCACTATTGAAGATCTGCAGCGCAAAATAAACGAACTTACTAACGAGGGAAAGCTGTAAGGCTTCCATTGCCACCAAGTATATCATGGATGTAAAACAAAGAACAATTAAATCTGAAATCTCAGTATCTGGGACGGGGCTTCATACCGGACAACCGGTTACTATGACCTTTAAGCCCGCACCAGAAAATCACGGCTACAAATTTAAACGGGTTGACCTTCCAGGCGCCCCAGTTATTGATGCCGATGTAGATAACGTTACCGATACCTCACGCGGAACCACCTTAACCCAAAATGGAGCCAGCGTAAATACTGTTGAACACGTACTGGCCAGTTTGGTAGGTTTAGAAATTGATAACGTGATGATGGAACTTACCGGTCCTGAAATTCCAATTATGGATGGTAGCTCCCTGACATTTATCGATGCCCTGGAAGAGGCTGGATTTCAAGAGCAGGAAGCCGACCGCGAATATTACCACATCCCTTACAATATTCATTACTCTGAAGCCGACCGCAAAGTAGAAATGGTAGCCATGCCCTTGGATGATTACCGTTTTACCTGCATGATCGATTATAACTCGCCGGTATTGGGTAGCCAGCATGCAGCCATAAGCACCATTGGCGAGTTCAAAAAGGAAATTGCTTCTTCACGCACTTTCTGCTTTTTACACGAACTGGAAATGCTGCTGGCCCATAACCTGATTAAAGGTGGCGACTTAAATAACGCCATTGTGGTAGTAGATAAAAACGTAAGCAGCGAAGAGCTAAAGCATCTGGCCGTTTTATTTAACCGCGATGATATTGATGTAGCTCGCGAAGGCATTCTGAATAATATTGAACTGCGCCACCAAAATGAGCCGGCCCGGCATAAATTGTTAGACATGATTGGCGATTTGGCCTTAGTAGGTGTTCCTTTACGTGGCCATATTATGGCTGCACGTCCGGGTCATGCGGCCAATATTGCGTTCGCCAAAAAAATCAAGGCGCAAATCAAGAAAGAGCGCAGCAAAAAGCACGTCCAGGTTTACAACCCAAACGCTACCCCAGTTTACGATACGGTTCAGGTAATGAGCATATTGCCTCATCGCCCACCTATGTTGATGGTAGATAAGATTCTTGAGTTAACTCAACAACACGTAGTTGGAGTAAAGAACGTAACCATGAATGAGCCCTTTTTTGTGGGCCATTTCCCCGATGCACCGGTTATGCCCGGAGTGCTTCAAATTGAAGCTATGGCGCAAACCGGAGGTATTTTGGTTTTAAATACCGTTCCTGATCCCGAAAACTATCTTACCTACCTGCTTAAAATAGAGAATGCCCGCTTTAAAGAAAAAGTATTGCCTGGCGATACCATCATTTTCAGGTGCGATTTAATGGGTCCTATCCGCAGAGGTATTGCCCAAATGCGAGGTGTTGGAATGGTAGGCGAACGTATTGTAGTAGAAGCAGAACTTATGGCTTTGATATCCAGAGTTGAAAATAAAGAAGCATGATTCAACCTTTAGCATATATTCATCCGCAGGCACAAATTGCCGACAATGTGGTTATAGAGCCCTTTGTTACCATACATAAAGACGTTATTATTGGCGAAGGCACCTGGATTGGTTCTAATGTAACCATTATGGATGGCGCCCGCATTGGCAAAAACTGCCGGATATTCCCCGGAGCTGTTATTTCGGCTCCTCCTCAAGATTTAAAATACAAAGGCGAGCCAACCACCGTTACCATTGGTGATAATACCATTATCCGCGAATGCGCAACCCTGAATCGTGGTACCGCTTTAGATAAAAACACGACCACTATTGGTCAAAACTGCCTCATTATGGCTTATGTTCACGTTGCTCACGATTGCGTGATTGGCAATAACGTAATTATAGCCAATTCAGTGCAGCTTGCCGGACATATTGAAGTAGAAGATTTTGCTTTTATTGGCGGTGCCTCGGCCGTACACCAGTTTGTATCTATCGGAGCGCATTCTATTATCTCCGGCGGTTCTCTGGTGCGTAAAGATGTGCCACCATATACCAAAGCAGGGCGTGAACCTTTATCTTACGTAGGTATCAACTCGGTTGGATTACGTCGCCGAGGTTTTACTTCCGAGCAAATCAACGAGATACAGGATATATACCGCACCATTTTCCTGAAAAAGTTCAATATCAGTAAAGCATTGGATATTATTGAAGCTGAACGTGAACCCACCGAAATCCGGGATGAGATTCTGGATTTTATCCGGAATTCAAACCGCGGGGTTATGAAAGGTTTCGGAAATTCCTGATATTTTCTACAAACCCATAAGATCTTAACCGGTTTTATGGGTTTGTTTCTATAAAACCACCCGGTTTCATCATTTATAAAAACAAAATCACCCGTGAAAATTACCCTGGAAAATATAGGTCGCCGCTTTAACCAGGAATGGATATTCCGGGAGATGAACTATACCTTTGAAAATGGCCTGTCTTATGCCGTTTTAGGCGCCAATGGTTCCGGAAAATCCACCTTATTACAAATCATTTCCGGCAGTTTAAGCCCTTCATCCGGAAAAATAGCTTACAGTAAAAGCCATACGCCGATAGAAGTAGAACGCATTTTTGAGCATCTCAGCATGGCGGCTCCTTACTTAGACCTTGTTGAAGAGTTTACCTTAGAAGAACTAGTCCATTTTCACTTTAAATTTAAACCCTACCGGGACGAATTGAATTCGGAAGCTTTTATCAAATTGCTGGGCATGGAAAGGGCCAGACATAAAATGCTGAAAAACTTTTCCTCCGGAATGAAACAAAGGGTTAAACTGGGCCTGGCTTGCTGTACAAACTCCCCTATCCTTTTGCTGGATGAACCAACTTCCAACCTGGACCACCAGGGAGTAGATTGGTATCTCTCTCTTATGGAACAATATTCCGCAGGCAGGTTGCTTATCATATGCTCTAACCAGCCGCATGAATATGATTTCTGTACACATCAATTGCAAATTAGCGATTATAAATAAATAAGCTCTGAATTCAATTCTGGCTTGATCCGTAAAAGCTACCCCTGAGAGTTGTTGAAATAAATTCGGTATTACGGTCAGTGTAGCAAATGGCTTCATTCCCTCGCTTTTTTTACAAAAGATAATTTATTTCGCATTACACATATTTTTTAAGCATTCTTTATACTCGTTTATTTTGAATGACAATGAAGGTTTCCTGAGCTAATAATATTATTTTTCATTTCTGAAAGTTTGCATTCAATGACGTTTCAAAAGAAAATTCAGGCATTCATAATGATAAACCGGCTTTGGAATCTATCGATATTGTTACGGCATAAAATACAGGCTATCAGGGCCCAAGCACATTTTTTTCAGGGCTATAAAAATTTTTCAAACAAGTGTTGCTTTTTACAAAAAAAGACCTCACCTTTGCAGCTCGAAATCCAGAACAAATTATATGGCTAAGGCGTCAGATATTAAAAATGGAAACATATTACGCTTCAACGGAGAGCTGGTAGCGGTAGAAGAGTTTATTCACCGGACCCCAGGAAACCTTCGGGCATTTTACCAAGCCCGTATGCGTAACGTAAAATCAGGAAAACTGGTTGAATATCGTTTCCGTACAGACGAAGAAGTTCAAATATGCCGGGTAGAAACTAACGACTACCAGTATTTATATGACGATAGTGATTTCTTCGTCGTGATGGATAATAACAGTTACGAGCAATTCAACATTCCGAAAGCCTTGTTTGGAGATGCTGCCCGCTTCCTGAAAGAAGGAATGAATGTAATTGTAGCTTTCGAAAGTGATGAGCCTATTATGGCGCAGGTTCCGGCCAGCGTTGAACTAGAGATCACTTATACAGAAAACGCCGTAAAAGGAGACACTTCTTCAGGCGCACAAAAATATGCAACAGTAGAAACCGGTGTAGAAATCCGCGTTCCTTTATTCATCAATTTAGGTGATAAAGTAAAAGTGGACACTCGTACCGGAGATTATATTGAAAGAGTAAAATAAGAGCTTTTATTGGTTAATTAAGTTTAAGGTTTAGGTTGATTAGGACGGTCTCAGAGAAATTTGAGGCCGTTTTTTATTTATAACGATCTAAACTCCGTACAGAAGCTGGCATTAAGATTTCAATCAGTTTATTACATTAGCCCCATGGACAAAGCAAGCCTTCGAAAAAAATACCTGGAAAAACGCAAGCATTTATCCCGCTCCCAATACTGGGCACTGAACGAAAAACTGGTGGATCAGATTAGTCAAATTGACTGGGCCCAGTTTAAAATTGTCCATGTTTTTTTGCCTATCAGTAAGCATTATGAAATTGATACATTTTCAATTCTGGAATATTTTAAGGAGCATCAGCCCAATTTAGAAATCGTTATTCCTCGTACAGATTTTAAAAACCTGTCTATGGAAAATGTATTGTTCGACCCAATTCACACGGTTCTGGGGCGCAATAAATACGATATTCCGGAGCCTATTCATGGAAAAATTATCCCTCCGCAGCAAATAGATGTGATATTGGTCCCTTTACTGGCGTTTGATGAAAATGGCAATCGTGTGGGTTATGGAAAAGGATTTTACGACCGCTTCTTTTCGGCTTGCCGGCCGGACGTACAAAAAATCGGCTTGTCTTTCTTTGAACCGGTAAACCAAATAGTTGGCCTGAATGAATGGGATATTCCTTTAGATGCTTGCGTAACCCCAGATAAAATCTGGAAGTTTGATTCTTTATAATTGCGCTTTTACAAAATCGCTTACCAGAGTGGCAATTAATTTAGCAGTAAGTGGATCCTGCCTGCCATCAGCTAATTTTACGGCTCCTTCAGCAAGATGTAAATAAAAGATCTGACGGACTTTGGTAGAAGCAATCATTTGACGAACCTGCTCTACCTGGAAACCGCTTAAAGACATAGCACTGGATAATACGCCGACCATACTGTCCAGATCTATTTCCAATCCGCAAATACCCTCAGTAAAAGCCATTGCGTTTTGAAATTCCTGATCATAACGCTTATCGCCGCGAATAAAATCCTCCAAAAACGAATAAGATATTTGCTGCGGATAAGAATCCAGCTCATGGATTAATGACTGTGAATTATAATTTTCCTGAAGCCCTACGATAGCGTATTTCCCAAGATATTTTTCCTTTAGAGCATAACTAAAGCCATTGCCGCTATGCCGACCTTCCAGCGCCCTGAAATCTGCATGGGCATCTATATTGATAGTATTAATTGGCTTGCTAAAAACCTGCGAGAATGCCTTTAAAATGGGATAAGAATTATTATGACCTCCGCCAACAATAACCGGAATTTTTCCGGCAGAAACTATCAGTTTGATGATTTCTGTTACCTGTGTATCTACCTGCTCAACCAAATTTCGCAGTTGCCTTAACTCCTCTGCATTGGCCGGATTTAACTGATCGGCCATTTGCATTTCCGCCTCAAAATCCAGATGACCCAGCACCAACATTTCATCACCCCGGAATTTATGGGTGCTTTGAATATTAACCAACGATTTTAGGGCCGGTAACCAGGCGGTATTCGCTCCTCCAATTCCGAAATTTGCATGTACGCCAATATCTTCGGGCAAACCCAGCAAAACGAATTTACAGGACGACAGAGGCAAATCGGCAAGCGAAGAAATGGTTTGCAGTTTTTCGCCCAACTTGGTCTCGCCCGTTCTGAGGGAAGTAAGCGCCAAAAGCTGCCCTGGAGTAAGAAGACGTAGTTTATCCATTTTTAGTAGATCTTTCCGTTGAGGATAACCGTTTCTATTAAATTAGAACCAAATGAATAAGGCAAGTAAGCCAATGAAGGCATGGGCTTGGTGATAAACAAATTGGCCACCTTGCCCCTGCTGATGCTGCCATAATTATCCGACAGTTCCATAGCCGCAGCGCCATTAATGGTTGCCGCGTTAATGGCTTGTTCTGGCAACATTTTCTGACGCATACAGGCCAAAGAAACCACCAGATTCATGTTTCCAGATGGCGTAGATCCCGGATTAAAATCTGAGGCCAAAGCCACCGGAATATCCGCCTGCATCAATAAACGGGCATCGGCAAAAGGAATTCCCAGATATAAAGAACAGGAAGGCAACAAAGTGGCTATGGTTTTTGACGTTTTCAGGCTTTTTACGGCGCTATCATTCAACACTTCCAAATGATCAACAGAAACAGCCTTGCAATTTACTCCCATTTCCACAGCACCTGTAGCAGATAGTTGATTGGCGTGAATTTTGGGTTTCAAGCCATAGTTATATCCGGCTTCTAAAATTCGCCTAGATTCATCTACCGAGAAAAAGCCCTGTTCGCAAAATACATCGATATAATCGGCAAGCCCTTCGGAAGCAATTTGGGGGAGCAATTCATGAATTAATAGACGCAGATAGCCCTCATGGTCCTTTTTAAATTCCTCCGGATAAGCATGAGCGCCTAAAAAAGTAGCTTTTACCGGAATGGGCGCTTTTTCTTTGATGCGGCGGATAACCCGTAACATTTTCAGCTCGCTGCTAAAGGTTAAGCCATAACCGCTTTTTATTTCTATAGCGCCTGTTCCCAGGCTTAATACTTCCTGCAAACGCTGCCAAGCCCTTTCAAATAGTTCATCCTCTGAAGCCAGCTGCACTTTACGGGCCGAGTTTAAGATGCCTCCTCCCGCTGCCGCAATTTCTTCATACCCGCGACCCTGTATTTTCATCACAAACTCTTCTTCACGACTGGCAGCATAAACCAGATGGGTATGTGAATCGCACCAGGATGGGAATACAAACCTGCCCTCAGCTGAAATACGGTGCTCATGATTTGCGGCCTCCGGAAGCTCTTCCATCTTGCCAAAATCCTTGATCTTTCCGTTTTCAATCAAAAGCCAGGCATCGTTTAATATCGGCAAATTAGCCATCGCATGCCCCCGCAAAACATGCGTTTTCGGAGAATGTGTTGCTACCAGACCCTTAATATGAGTGATGAATATGGACGACATCTTCTAAATATACTAAAAAGCCAGTTCCAACAATACCGGACAATGGTCAGAATGGCGGGCTTCTGGCAAAATAACCGAGCGCTTTAAATTATCTTTCAAAGTTTCTGTAACCATATTATAATCGATACGCCAGCCTAAATTCTTATTACGGGCATTGGCACGGAAACTCCACCAGGTATAATGGTGCGGCTCCTGATTAAAATGCCGGAAAGAGTCGATAAAGCCGTTATTGACAAAATTCTCCATCCACTCGCGTTCGGCGGGTAAAAACCCGGATGAGTTGGCGTTTGATTTTGGATTATGAATATCAATAGGGCGATGACAAATATTATAATCACCGGAAATTACCAAACGAGGGAATTCCACCTTTAATTTATCGATATATTCCTGAAAATCGCCCAAAAAACGGTATTTGAAAGCCTGACGTTCATCGCCACTGGAACCGGAAGGAAAATAAGTACTCATTACCGAGAAATCGTCAAAATCAGCACGTAAAACGCGGCCTTCGCGGTCGTAATCTTCCATACCGCAGCCATATTCCACATGCTTTGGCGTATGTCTGGTAAAAATAGCCGTACCACTATATCCTTTTTTCTCGGCCGGATACCAGTAATGTTCATAACCCATTTGCTCTAATAGAGCCGCATTGGCAAACTGATCTGGAGTACATTTTATTTCCTGTAAGCAAACCACATCCACGTTAGAAGCCTGTAACCATTCTAACCAGTTTTTATTAATAGCCGAACGGATACCGTTTACATTATAAGTAATTACTTTCATTCTATTATTCTAGCTGCTAGCTATTTAAAGTGCATTATTTTTCAATTTAAAGGCTTTTTCCAACTTGCGGGCCTCCCGTTTTTTCAGAATGCTTACTTCCATTTTCACATCCTCCACCGGACGGTCGCCAGGAGCGGTTTTTACGGCCGCAATAGCATCTACCATTTCTATTCCTTTCAGCACTTCGCCATATACGGTATAATTTTGATCGAGATGGGGAGTACCGCCAATAGTTTTATACACTTCACGCTGACTGGCCGGAATCTGACGCCCTTGTAATCGGGTAGCCTGTAGCTGATCCAGCGTTTCATCAGTCCATTTTTTGCCCTGGACAATATAAAACTGGCTGGCGCTGG
>DASQIU010000090.1:0-2262 GCA_035631395.1 Daejeonella sp.
AATTACCGGCTCTGTAATAGATGATAAACAGCAAGCCCTTGATTTTGCAACGGTTAGCTTGTTAAAAGCCAAAGACTCTACGCTGGTAAAAACCGCCATGACCGATATCGCCGGAAACTATTTCTTTGAGAAAGTTGCAGCAGGTGAATACCTGATAAGCGCCAGTATGGTGGGCTATAAAAAAGCTTTCGGCAATCCTTTTATCCTGAAAGAAAATCAGGCAGAGATAACTGTAAGCCCCTTACAAGTATTTACAGATGCTCAAACACTGAAAGAGGTAAGTATTGTGGCCCAAAAGCCATTTATAGAGCGCAAAATGGATAAACTGATCGTAAATGTAGAAAGCAGCAGTTTATCGGCCGGTAATACCGCTATGGAAGTGCTTGAAAAAGCCCCCGGCGTAACCATCGACAAAGACGACAATATTTCGATGAAAGGGAAACAGGGCGTTTTAATTATGCTGGATGGAAAACCAACTTACATGAGTTCTGCCGATGTAGCCAATATGTTGCGCAACATGCAAAGCAACCAGATTGAAAGTATTGAACTGATCACCAGTCCATCGGCCAGGTACGAAGCAGCAGGAACTTCTGGAATCATCAATATCAAAACCAAAAAAAGCAAAAACATGGGCCTGAATGGTACTTTAACCGCAGGTTCTGGCTATGGAAAAACTTCTAAATATAATGGAGGCACCACGCTAAATTATCGGCAGGGGAAGCTAAATATATTTGGCAATTATAATTATGCCAATAATGGCCGCATTAGTAACCTGAATTTAGAACGCAAGGTAACCTACCGGGATACGATTACTCAATTTCAGCAGCTAAATAACTGGGATAGCCGCCGGAGCAACAATTCTTTCAAAGGTGGAGCCGACTACTTTATCAATAAAAACCACACCATAGGCGTGTTGGTGAATGGATACTTCAACAACAGCGAGGAAACCACCAACGCTCATACCGGCCGCAGTAATAATTTTCAGCAAATTGAAAACATCAGAATATTTGGCCATAATCAGCAGAATTATCAGAATGCAGCTTATAACCTGAATTATAAAGGCGTATTAGATTCTGCCGGCAGCGAATTATCTGTAGACCTGGATTATTCTAATTACCAAGGCAAACTGGACGAGGTTCGGGATAATATTTACTCGGCCATAAACCTGCAAACCAGAAACCCGCTTTCTGTGAAAAACTACGCTCCGGCAACCATCGATGTTAAATCAGTAAAAGTTGACTTTAGCCATCCGTTTAACAAAACAACCAAACTGGAAACCGGCATCAAAAGCAGCTTGGTGAAAACAGATAATGATTTGCTATTGGCTAAACTGCAAAACGGAACTTGGGTTCCCGATGCGGAATACACCAATCGCTTTTTATACGATGAAAATATCAATGCTGCCTACATCAACTTTAGTAAAGAATTTAAAAAATTTGGTTTGCAGGCAGGTTTAAGGGCTGAGCATACCCATTCTACCGGAAACTCCGTTACCAAAAATCAGGTGGTTGACCGTAATTATCTGGAGTTTTTCCCAAGCTTGTCTTTATCACACAATATCAACAAAAACAACTCTTTAGGCCTTTCCTACAGCCGGCGCATTAGCCGCCCCGGATACGATGACCTGAATCCTTTTATGCAGCTTTTAGATGAATACACTTATCAAAAAGGAAATCCATATCTGAATCCTCAGTTCACCAATTCCTTTGACCTTTCGCACACTTTTAAAGGAAGTTTTACCACCTCTTTAAGCTATAGCCATACCACTGATGTAATGACTACCGTAACCGAACAGGATGACGAAACCCTAAAAACCGTGGCTATAGAGCGCAATCTGGATGAACAATTTATTTATGGCTTAAACATTTATGCTCCTGTACCTGCCACTAAATGGTGGAACATCAATAATAATATCCAGGTATTCCATATGAGCTTTAAATCAAAATCCAACCAGGGCAATTTAGATGCCGGACAGATGGCTTTTACCTACAATATGGATCATTCTTTCATCATCAATAAAACCTTTACTGCCGAGCTTTCCGCCAGATATATGTCGCCTATACAATACGGAATTTTCCGGGTAGAAACCAACGTTGTATTAGGTGCAGGCCTAAAAAAATCATTCATGAATAATAAGATGAATCTTCGTTTGAATATGAGTGATTTGTTTAATCAACAAAAACAACGGGTATCCACTACCTACCAGAACATGGACTTACATTTTTCAGAAGCACGTGAGACCCGCATTGGCCGCTTAACGCT
>DASQIU010000091.1:0-17682 GCA_035631395.1 Daejeonella sp.
ATTTGCTGTACCACGCCTAAAATATAATCGGGCCATAGTTTTCCGGAACGGCTGATATTGCTTAGTGAGGATTGATACCTGTCTGAGTAATCTGAAGAAAACAGGTGGATCTCCTGATCAGAGCGTTTTTGTATGGCCAGGTAAATATATTTGTTGATAGCGGCCGGTAAAACAAAGCCCATGTTATAATCGGTATGCTCGCCAATCAGGTTTACTCTGCCCGGTGAACGAACCAGCAGGGGAGTTTGCTCAAAAATCTCTTCGAACTTTGCTTTGATAATGTGGGGATAGTTGGTCATTTTAATGTTGCCCCGGATTTTTATTAAAATAATTGAAACCTACAGAGCCGTCCCGGGGTAGGTATATATAATTAGGGACCGGCCTTTTTTGTTCTGGGCAGCCTTATTTTAAATATTCGCATCTTTGCGATTTAATTTTCCTCCAAAATGAAACTTCTGAAGTCTTTTATATTCTCCATTCTGTTTTTATCGGGTTTATCTGTTTGCGCTCAAAATAAAGATTACCAGATTGAAGGAAACTTTAATAACCCTGCCGGGATAACCAAGCTTTATTTTACTCAAGGCAATTTTATGGGACAGGCTAATGCCGCGGCCCGGGAAATTGTAGTAAAGAATGGTAAGTTCAGCATCAGCGGGAAAATATCTGAACCCATACCGGTGTTTCTATCTTTAACAGAAAAATTTACACCCAACGGCGCCGATTCTAAACAGTTTATCCTGGATGCCGGAAAAATCAGTGTGCTTATTCCCGGAGCGCTCAATACCGCCACAATAAGCGGCTCTAAAGCGCAGGATGATGTACAGAAATATACTGCCGCCCAGGCTGTTTTTACCCAAAAGTTTAATCGATTGAATGTTGAAGCGCAACAGGCTGCTCAAGCAGGGGAGTCGCAAGAATCTTTGCAAAAACGTTTTATGCCTGTTTTTAAAGAGGCTCAGCAAGATTTAATGAGTTTTCAGAAAACGTTTATCGGCCAAAATCCGCAGGCGTTTATCTCTTTGTTGATTATTCCAGAGCTGGCTCAGCTTTCCCAGAATTATGTGGAGGCCGATTCTCTTTTTAATTTGCTTTCTGCCCCAATTAAAGGCAGCGAAACAGGTAAAGCCATTCATGATTTTGTCAGTGCTCAGAAAAAAACGTCCATTGGCGCCCTGGCTCCGGAGTTTGCCCTGGCCGATACTTCGGGAAAAAAGATTGCTTTATCCTCCCTGAAAGGCAAATACGTATTGCTTGATTTCTGGGCTTCCTGGTGTGGTCCCTGCCGGGATGAAAACCCGAATGTAGTGCAGGCTTATCAGAAATTTAAAGATAAAGGTTTTACCGTGTTCGGGATTTCTTTAGATCGCGACCGTAAAAGCTGGATTAGTGCTATTAAGGCCGATAATTTATCCTGGGGTCATGTTTCTGACCTGAAATATTGGTCGAGCGAGGCAGCTTTATTATACGGAATAAGTAGTATCCCCCGTAATTTCCTGCTCGACCCGCAAGGAAAAATCATTGCCCGCGATTTACGCGGACCGGCTTTGATTGAAAAATTAACCGAAATTTTTACGAAGAAAAATTAAGCAGATCGGCTCCAATATCATGGCGGTAATACTTGCCGTCAAAATAAATTCTTCCGGCATCGGCAGTAGCTGTTTGAATGGCATCAAAAAGATTATCCTTTAAAGAAGTAATAGCCAGTACACGACCGCCTGAGGATTTAATGATTCCATTATCCAGCTCGGTACCGGCATGGAAAACGGTAGAATGCCGCATATTGTTGGTGCCGCTGATTTCCCTGCCTTTCAAATAATTGCCCGGATATCCGCCGGCAACTAACATAATGGTTGCTGCATGTTTGGGCGAAATAATCAGGTTTTTCTCTGCCAGATTTTGATGAGCTACACCCAGCAATAAATCCAAGAAATCACTTTCTATTCTGGGAATAACGCTTTCCGTTTCAGGATCGCCCATCCGCACATTGTATTCAATAACATAAGGCTGGCCATTTACATTCATCAATCCAATAAATATAAAACCCTGGTAAGGAATATGGTCTTTTTTCAATCCTTCGACTGTAGGAATGATTACCCGTTCTTCCACTTTTTGCATAAAAGCTGCATCGGCAAATGGAACCGGGGAAATAGAACCCATACCGCCGGTGTTAAGGCCGGTATCGCCTTCGCCTATTCGTTTGTAATCTTTGGCTTCTGGCAGGATTTTATACGATTTGCCGTCGGTTAATACAAATACAGAAAGTTCAATGCCCTGCAAAAATTCCTCAATAACTACGGTTTGGCTTGCTTCGCCAAATTTGCCTTCTTCCAACATGGAACGCAGTTCTTGTTTGGCTTCTTCCATGGTTTGGCAAATCAAAACACCTTTGCCGGCCGCCAATCCATCGGCTTTTAGTACGATGGGCAGGTTTTGGCTTTCCAGGTACGTGAGCCCTTCCTGTAAAGTTTCTTTGGTAAATGAGCAGTATGCAGCCGTAGGGATGTTATGGCGCTGCATAAACTGTTTGGAAAAATCTTTGCTGCCTTCCAATTGGGCGCCGGCCTGGCAAGGACCAATTACCGGAATATCCCGCAAAATGTCATCATTCAGAAAAAAATCATGAATGCCTTTTACCAGGGGCTCTTCGGGGCCTACCACCACCATTTTAATGCCATGGCTTAAAACGAAAGCTTTGATGGCTTCAAAATCAGTGGTTTTCAGATTTACGTTTTTGCCATAAGCGCCCGTACCGGCATTGCCCGGAGCTATAAATAGTTCAGAACAATGTGCACTTTGAGATATTTTCCAGGCAAAAGCGCTTTCGCGGCCACCCGAACCAAGTAAAAGGATATTCATAGGGCAAAGATATTTTTTAGTTTCTGTATTTGAACAATCGGGCTGCGTTTTGATGAAATCCGACTCTTTGTTCAACCCTTATTCCTTTATTGGGGGATAAGGTGAAAGAGAACAAAAAACGACAGACGGAAGACGATCCCCGTATCCCTCCTGCCCAATTGATACTCTGAAATTTGGCTCCGAATAATCCCATCAAGATTTTACTTTGCCAGGCCACTAATCTTAGCAAAAAAACTTAATTTTACGCTTTCAACTATGTCAGATTGGCTTAAGCCTTTAGCTGGCTTAATTGTTGTGAAGTTAGCCTGCCTGTGCAATGCAGGAGATATTTAATACTAAATACAGAACATGCTAGGATTATTAAGTAAACTTTTTGGAAGCAAATCAGAACGCGATATAAAACTTATTCAACCCCTGGTTGAAAAAACGAAAGAGGAATATGCCAAACTTGCCGCTTTAAATAACGATGAGTTGCGCCAGAAAACCCTCGATTTCAAATCCCGCATCCAATCTTATCTGGCCGATTTAGACCAGGAGATCTCTACCCTGAAAACTCAGGCCGAAGAGCCGGAGTTGGATATGGAGCAAAAAAATACCCTGTATGAGCAGGTAGATAAATTGCAGAAAGACCGCGATCAAGAGCTGGAAAAAGTATTGAAGGAGATACTTCCCGAAGCTTTCGCAGTGATGAAAGAAACTGCTCGACGCTTTTCTGAGAATGCAACTCTGGAGGTTACCGCCACCCAGTTTGACCGCGATTTGGCCGCCCGGAAACCTAATGTGCAAATTCAGGGCGAAAAGGCCATTCACCATAACACCTGGACGGCTGCGGGCACCCAGGTTACCTGGAACATGGTTCATTACGATGTGCAGTTAATTGGTGGTACGGTTTTACACGATGGTAAAATTGCCGAGATGGCTACCGGTGAGGGTAAGACCCTGGTGGGTACACTGCCGGCTTATCTGAATGCCTTGGCCGGTCAAGGGGTACATATCGTAACTGTGAATGATTACCTGGCCCGTCGTGACTCGGAATGGAATGGTCCATTGTTTGAGTTCCACGGCTTAAGCGTAGATTGTATTGATAAGCATCAGCCAAATTCTGATGAACGTCGTCAGGCTTATCTGGCCGATATCACCTTTGGTACCAATAACGAATTTGGTTTTGACTACCTGCGTGACAATATGGCGCAAACAACTGAAGGACTGGTACAGCGTAAATTACATTTTGCCATGGTGGATGAGGTGGACTCGGTATTAATTGATGATGCCCGTACTCCTTTGATTATTTCCGGCCCCATACCTCGTGGTGACGAGCATGAGTTTTATGAGTTGAAACCCCGTATTGAGCGCTTGGTTAATCATCAGAAAACTTTTATCAACGGCGTATTAAACGAAGCCAAAAAATCTATTGCCAACGGCCAAACTGGCCCAACCGATGGAGGTTTGGCTTTATTACGTGCTCATCGCGGCTTGCCTAAAAATAAAGCGCTCATCAAATTCCTGAGCGAGCCGGGGATGAAGCAAGTCCTTACCAAAACAGAAAACTACTATATGCAAGACCAGAATAAGGAAATGCCTAAAGTAGATGCGGAGTTGTTTTTTGTAATTGATGAGAAAAATAATCAGGTAGAACTTACCGAAAAAGGGATTGAATTAATTACCGCTTCTGGGGAGGATGCCAGTTTCTTTGTGATGCCGGATGTAGGTACTGAAATTGCCGAACTGGAAAAATCAGGCCTTTCTAACGAAGAAAAAATTACCCGTAAAGAAGATTTAATGCGTGATTTCTCGATTAAATCAGAGCGGATCCACTCAGTAAATCAGTTGTTAAAAGCTTACACCCTTTTTGAAAAGGATGTAGAATATATTATTGACGAAGGGAAGATAAAAATTGTAGATGAGCAAACCGGCCGTATTATGGAAGGCCGCCGTTACTCCGACGGTTTACATCAGGCTATAGAAGCCAAAGAAAATGTAAAAGTAGAGGACGCCACTCAAACCTACGCCACCATTACGCTTCAAAATTATTTCCGGATGTACCATAAACTTTGTGGTATGACCGGTACGGCTACTACCGAAGCCGGTGAGCTTTGGCAGATCTACAAATTGGATGTGGTTGAAATTCCTACCAATTTACCAGCTCAGCGCAAAGATCAGGAAGATATGGTTTACCGCACCGTTCGTGAAAAATACAATGCGGTAGCCGATGAAATTACTCGCTTAACGGAAGCCAAACGGCCGGTACTGGTAGGTACTACTTCGGTAGAGATATCTGAATTGTTGAGCCGGATGTTGAAACTTCGCGGCATTAAACATAATGTACTGAATGCTAAACTGCACCAGAAAGAGGCGGATATTGTGGCCGAAGCTGGTCAGCCGGGAACGGTAACCATTGCTACCAACATGGCCGGTCGTGGTACCGACATTAAATTAGGCCCGGGTGTTAAAGAAGCCGGAGGTTTAGCTATCGTAGGTACTGAGCGCCATGAATCCCGCCGCGTTGACCGCCAATTGCGTGGTCGTTCAGGTCGTCAGGGAGACCCGGGTTCTTCCCAGTTCTTTGTATCGTTGGAGGATGATTTGATGCGTTTATTCGGTTCTGAGCGTATTTCCAACATCATGGTTCGTATGGGAATTGAAGAAGGCGAAGTAATTCAGCATTCTATGATTACCAAGTCTATTGAAAGAGCCCAACGCAAGGTTGAAGAAAATAACTTTGGTATCCGTAAGCGTTTGCTGGAGTACGATGATGTGATGAACTCTCAACGTACCGTAATTTATGCTAAACGCAGAAGCGCTTTATTTGGTGAGCGTCTGGACGTAGATCTGAACAATACCATTTTTGATGTAGTAGAAGATATTGTTTCAGAGTACAAAGTAGAGAACAACTATGAAGCTTTCCAATTAGAGATCATCCGTGTTTTCACGGTTGATCCGCAAATCGATCATCAGGAATTTTCTAATTCTTCCATCACGCAGTTAACTAATAAACTATTTGCGCAGATCACTGCCTTTTATCACCATAAATCTGAAGTCATTGCCCATCAAACCTATCCGGTATTAAAAGATGTGCTTAAAGAGCGTGGTGATTATATAGAAAACATTGTGGTTCCTTTTACCGATGGGATACGATCTATCCAGGTAGCAACCAATTTGAAAAAAGCAGTAGAAACCGAGGGTCGTGAAGTGTTCAAAACCTTTGAGAAATCTGTTGTGCTGGCTTTAATTGATGAAGCCTGGAAAGAGCATCTCCGCGACATGGACGAGTTAAAGCAATCTGTTCAGAATGCCGTTTACGAGCAAAAAGATCCGCTGATCGTTTATAAGATGGAAGCTTTCAATTTGTTCAAACAAATGCTGGCCGCCGTAAATAAAGATGTGGTAGGTTTCTTGTTTAAAGGAAACATTCCTAATCAGCAATCTGAAGAAGTTCGCGAAGCCCGCCCACAGCCTAAGCAGGATATGAGCAAACTGAAGGTTTCTAAACCAGAGTTAGCTCAGGCCAATGGTTTGCCGGTTGAGGATACCCGCGAGATACAGAAAAGCCAGCCCATCCGTGCAGAGCATAAAATTGGTCGGAATGATCCATGCCCTTGCGGAAGCGGTAAAAAGTATAAAAACTGCCACGGAGTAGGTGTCGTGTAAAGCATGAAAAAGCTGGTAATGCTTCTTACCTTAACCGGGATGTTAGTTTGCTCCAAAGCTTTGGCGCAAAAGCCTGGGAAAGTAGAGGTAATTAAGGATCCTAAAATTGACAGTCTGATTGCCAGGCGTGTGGAACTTAGCCGCTCTGGGGCGATTTCAGTGAACGGTTTCCGGGTTCAGATTTTCTCGGGAACCAGCCGGCAGGAAGCATACGATCAGCAGGCTCGCTTTCAAACCTTATATCCGGGCGTTAGAACCTATATCAGCTATGAGCAGCCAAATTATAAAGTCCGCGTGGGTGATTTTCGCACCCGCCTGGAAGCAGAAAAATTAATGAATAAACTGCGCCGGTTTTACCCGGCGCTTTTTATCTTTTCTGAGCATATCAACTTAAAGTAAAACCATGTTGAAAGAAAAGATCCGGCAAATTGCATCCCAAATTCATCAAGACGTTATTCAGAACCGCCGGCACCTGCATGCACATCCTGAACTATCTTTTCAGGAATATCAAACCTCCGCGTTTGTGGCTTCAGAATTAGATGCTTTAGGAATTCCTTACCAGAAGATGGCTGATACTGGCCTGGTAGCTTTAATTACCGGCAGTAAACCTTCTGATGCGGTTATCGCTTTGCGGGCCGATATGGATGCTTTGCCTATAATAGAAGCCAACCAGGTAGAATATAAATCCAAGAATCCGGGAGTAATGCATGCCTGCGGGCACGATGTGCATACTTCATCTCTATTAGGCACCGCCAAAATTCTGAGCGCTTTAAAAGATGAATTTGCCGGTACTGTGAAACTGATCTTTCAACCGGCCGAAGAAATGCTTCCCGGAGGCGCCAGTATCATGATCAAAGAAGGAGCGCTGCAAAATCCGGCGCCCAAAGCGGTTATTGGCCAGCATGTAATGCCCTTGATCGAAACCGGAAAAGTAGGTTTTCGTTCGGGTAAATACATGGCTTCAACCGATGAACTTTATGTGACCGTGCATGGCAAAGGAGGCCATGGTGCCCAGCCCCAGCAAAATATCGATCCGGTATTGATTGCATCGCATATTATTGTGGCCTTGCAGCAAATTGTAAGCCGGGTGTCTGATCCTAGAATGCCTACGGTTCTATCTTTTGGAAAGGTTATTGCTAACGGAGCTACCAATATTATTCCCAATGAGGTTTATATGGAAGGAACTTTCCGGACGCTGGATGAAACCTGGCGGAAAGAAGCCCACCAAAAAATGAAAAAAATGGCCGAAGGAATTGCCGAAGCCATGGGCGGAAGCTGCGATTTTAAAATTATGTCGGGCTACCCTTTTTTAGTGAATGAGGAGAAACTAACCGGACAGGTTCGTGGCTTTGCCGAAGAATATCTGGGCAAAGAAAACGTTCTGGATCTGGATATTTGGATGGCGGCAGAAGATTTTGCTTATTACAGTCAGGTGGCCGATGCTTGTTTTTATCGTCTGGGTACCCGCAACGAGCAGGAGGGCATCACTTCATCGGTGCATACTCCCACTTTTAATATCGATGAAAACGCTCTGAAGTTAAGTACCGGACTAATGGCTTATATTGCCGTTAAACAACTGGGAAATTAAATTTTAATATAGCCGTAGCTCAAAGATCCCATCTAAAAAAATGGAGATCTTGTAACACAGGAATACATGAAGAAACTTTTTTTTACGCTCAGCCTATTTTTCATTTGTTCGCTGGGGTTTTCCCAGCAGATACCGAGGTTTAACCCGGATACTATCCGGACCATTCATATCGATTCGGCCGTAAATATTACCTCCACCCGTTTAACGGTGGAAACTTTTATTGACGAGATATTGCGAGACACCAGTTTCTATGAAGCTTTCCGCAATATGAAAAAGTACAACTATACGGCCGAAAATCAGATTTTTACGTACGATAAGAAAAATCAGGTGATGGGAAAGATTTACCGACGAATCTTGCATAATAACAAGGGGGCTGAAAAAATGCAGTATTTGGCCAAGCAGGATAGTGGCAAGGTGTTTAAACGCAATGGTAAATACGAACTTTATACCATTGAAATGTTTGATTACCTTTTTATGAATGCGTATAAAGCGGATGCCTCTTCGCCCGGCTTAAGTGCCAAAGGTGGTAATGCTTCGTATAAGGATAAGCTGAAAACCCTGATATTTAGCCCTGGTCGGCCGGTTAATGGAATTCCTTTTATCAGCAATAAAACGCAGATTTTTACTGCCAATATGCGCCAGTATTATGATTATGCTTTTCATAGAGGCACTTATTTAGATTCCATCCCGGTTTACCGCTTTAAAGTGACCGAAAAGCCTGGTCTGACTAACTGGACTAAAGATGGGATTATGATCAAAGAACTGACTACCATTTTTGATATGCGTAATTTCCAGATACTGGGACGTTATGTAGATATGAAATATAGTAACCTGGCCTTTTCTTTTGATGTACAAATGAATATTGAGTTGGGCTATTTTGGCGATGACCAAACCCTGTTGCCAACCAAGGTTAACTATCAGGGAAATTGGGATGTGCCACTGAAAAAAGCAGAAAGAGCCAGTTTCTTGGTCTTTCATAAGGGCTATAAAGAAAAATAGTTTGTTTTCCTTACGGGATGATCAATCCCCGGAAGGGAAAAAAATATAAATTTAAATTGTGTTGGAGGGTATGTGAAAAGTGGTGATGGACCAGGAAGTAGAGTTTTAAATCTGCTTGGCTACTGGTTCGGCAAGCTCACCATGACGACAAGCTCACCTAGACCATGGAACGTCAGGCTGAGCCTGTCGAAGCGTGTCACGAGATACCCTTTTTGAAAAATAAAAAACTTTGATACCACAGCAAACCGTTGATAAGATATTAGAAGCTTCCAGAATTGAGGAAGTGGTTGGCGATTTCGTGAGCCTGAAAAGGCGTGGAACCAGTCTGCTCGGTTTGTGCCCTTTTCATAACGAGAAAACGCCTTCATTTAATGTATCGGTTAATAAAGGTATTTATAAATGCTTTGGCTGCGGCAAAGGTGGCGATTCGGTCCGCTTTATTATGGACCATGAGAAAGCCACCTACCCGGATGCCCTGCGTTATCTGGCCAACAAATACGGAATTACTATTGAGGAAGTAGAAAGTTCGCCCGAGGTGCAGCTGGCCAATAACCACCGCGAGAGTTTATACATTCTTTCTGCCTGGGCGGCAAAGTTTTTTCAGCAGCAAATGTTCGAAACCAATGAGGGGCAGAGCATTGGTCTGAGTTATTTTACCGAACGTGGTTTCCGCGAAGATATCGTCAAAAAATTTGAATTGGGCTATTCGCCCGATGCCTGGGATGCGCTTACGCAAAATGCGCTTTCTGCAGGGTACCAGCAGCGGCTTTTGGAAGAAACCGGCTTAACTATCCGTAAGGATAACGAAAAGTTTTACGATCGTTTCAGGGCCCGGGTAATGTTTCCCATCCACAGCTTAACCGGAAGGGTTATTGGTTTTGGTGGCCGTACTTTGAAAACCGACAAAACGGTTCCCAAATACGTCAATTCGCCTGAGAGTGAAATTTACCATAAGTCGAATGTTCTTTACGGATTATTCTTTGCCAAAAAGGCGATGCGTGAAGAGGATAACTGCTATCTGGTAGAAGGCTACGCTGACGTGCTTTCGGTGCATCAGGCCGGTGTAGAAAACGTGGTGGCCTCGTCCGGAACTTCTTTAACGGTAGAGCAGATCCGCCTGATTGGCCGCTTTACCAAAAACGTGACCATGCTTTACGATGGCGATGCGGCCGGAGTTAAGGCTACGCTGCGTGGGATGGATATGATCCTGGAAGAAGGGCTGAACGTAAAAGTGGTTTTGTTTACCGATGGTCATGACCCCGATTCGTACGTGCAGAAGTTTGGTAGCTCTGCCTTTAAAAGCTACATCGAACAGAATAAAAAGGATTTCATCCTGTTTAAAACTTCTGTATTGATGAAAGATGCCGGCAATGATCCTATTAAAAAGGCCGGCATGATCCGCGAAGTGGTAGAAAGTATTGCCAAAATTCCGGATAGTATCAAGGCTTCGGTTTTCATTCGCGAGTGCAGTTCTTTATTACAGATCGAAGAACGTTCGTTGATCTCGGAACTGAATAAAATGCGCATGGGCAAGGCTAAAAAGGAAAGTTTTGCACCCAGGCCTGAGGAATTGCCTCCGCCGGATGAGCTGTTAATGGCCGAAGAGCTGGTTAAGTCTGTGGATAGTGATGAAAACCAGGAGAAAGAAATTGTGCGTTTACTGGTCAATTACGGCCATGAACTGGTAAATTGGGATGACTTGACCGATACCTATATTGCGCCTTACATTATTGCTAACCTATCGGATGTGGTGTTTGACCATCCCGAATGTTCTTTAATTGTTCAGGAATATAAAACCCGGTTGGAAGCCGGAGATTTACCCGCCGATCAGGATTTTATTAAACACGCCAACCGCCAAATTGCCGATCTGTGCATTTCCCTGATCTCGTCGCCTTATGTATTGAGTGAAAACTGGTTTGCCAAGCGGAAGATCTACGTCAAAGAAGAAAAAGAGAATCTGCGCAGTACCATTTTGGGCGGCATATTCCATCTCAAAAAGCGTAAAGTAGATCGCATTCTGAAAAATATCCGCGAAGAAATTCAGCAGGAAACCGATCAGGATAACGTGGCTATTTTAATGCGGCGCTACTTGCAGGTAAAGGAAGTGGAGAAAGGAATCTCGCAGTTTTTAGGATCCGTAATTGTGAAATAATGGCGTTGCATAATGATTTCGGAACCCGGGGCGAAGAGTTGGCTAAAGCTTTTCTTGAAAAATCGGGTTATGAAATTTTAGAGCAAAACTGGACCTTTAAAAAATCAGAGATCGACCTGATTGCTTATCTCAATCGTAAAATTGTATTTGTAGAAGTGAAAACCCGAAGCAGCTCGGCTTTTGGACAGCCAGAAGATTTTGTGAATCTGGCCAAGCAGCGGCAAATGACTCAGGCGGCCGAAGAATATATTTATTTGATGGGCCATCAGGGCGAGATACGTTTTGATATAATTGCCATTTTGTGGGATGCTGCTGGGAATCATAACCTGCGTCATATTCCGGATGCATTTTGGCCTGCCGGCTAATTGGAGAATTTGTATTTTTAGAAAATAAAACTAATTCAATGCGTGTTCAATATCTTTTTATTCTGCCTCTGGCACTTGTTTTAGGGGCCGGTTGTACCAATAATAATAAAAGCAAAAAAGAGTCGGAAAGCAGCTTTTGGGTAAAGCCAGAAATGGAGAGCAATGTGGTTTTGGGCGAAAAACTGGAAATGCAGATCCAGGTTCCAGCTAATAAGAAAATAGATTCTGTAGTATATTGGGTGGATGCTAGCCGATGGGCTAGTTCCCCTGATGCCCGGCCGCTAAGCCTGCCTACCGATAGTTTGCCTTTGGGAAACCGGATGATTACCGCTAAAATTTACAGCCAGGGAAATGCCGAAGAAATTAATACCAATATCGTGTTAAGATCTAGCCTGGTTCCTGAAAAATTTACCTATAAGGTAGAAAAGGTTTTTGATCACGATACTTCATCTTATACTCAGGGGCTGGAATATCACGACGGATATTTCTATGAAAGCGATGGCGGAAATTCTCCGGAAACAGGATATTCCAGCTTGCGCAAGGTAGAGCCGGCAAGCGGAAAAGTGTTACAGCAACTGGATCTGCCCAAGAATATTTTTGCCGAGGGTATTACCGTGATCGACGGTAAGATCATCCAGCTAACCTGGCTAGATAATATCGGTTTTGTGTACGATAAAAACAGCTTTAAAAAGATTGGGGAGTTCCCTTATCAAAATAGCCGCGAAGGCTGGGGCTTGTGTTTTGATGGGCATAAGATCTATAAATCTGATGGTACCAACCTGATCTATTTTTTAAATAAGGATAATTACCGCGAAGAAGGCTATATCGAAGTTTATGACCAAAACGGACCGGTAAACCAGTTAAATGAGCTGGAATACATCAACGGAAAACTTTATGCCAATGTGTATGGCACAAACCGTATCGTGATCATCAATCCTAAAAACGGACAGGTAACTGGCGAGGCTGATCTGACCGATCTATTGCCCAAAATGTATTATTACCCCAATACCGATGTGCTGAACGGCATAGCCTGGGATAGCCAGGGAAAACGCCTGTTTGTAACCGGAAAAAAGTGGGCCAAGCTGTTCCAGATCAAGCTGGTGCCGGTAAGGTAGATTAGAGGTTTAGGGGCTAGAGTTTGGAGTTAAAAGACCTCCCAGGTTTTTAAACCTGGGAGGTCTTCTTAGTATTTGCACCCAATCAAATAAATATAAACTGTAACTTTTATTCAATGTAGTTATTTAAGGATCAATTGGGTGGTTAAAGCTCTATTGCAGCATTTTTTATATCCCGGAGGGATACAAGGTCTGTAAAAAATAAATACATGCGAAATTTACGACCCCGTAGGGGTCGAACAACACATACATATCTAATAGCTATAAACGTTGGATGCCTTGGCATCTGTTCATGAAAGCTCTCTACTTGCAGATTCCTCGTTCCTCGGAATGACAAAAACTTTGCGTTTCAGCGCCTTGGCGGAAATCTTATTTCCAATGCTTATACTGATTAATCAAGCCATTGGTAGAAGAATCATGGCCCTTAACCCGTTCTTCAGTTTCCAGTTCGGGTAGAATTTTATTGGCCAATTGTTTGCCCAGTTCCACTCCCCATTGGTCAAAACTGAAGATATTCCAAATTACGCCCTGTACAAATATTTTATGCTCATACATCGCGATAAGCGAACCTAAAACATAAGGAGTGATCTTTTTTACCAGGATGGAGTTGCTGGGGCGGTTCCCTTCAAAAACTTTAAAGGGGGCCAGTTTTTCAATTTCCCGGGCACTTTTTCCGGCAGAGCTTAGTTCTGCCAGTACTTCGGGCAGATCTTTGCCATTCATTAAAGCCTCGGTTTGGGCAAAAAAGTTGGAAAGCAATAGCCGATGATGATTATTTAAAGGATTATGACTTTGGGCCGGAGCAATAAAATCACAGGGAATCAATTTGGTGCCCTGGTGGATAAGCTGGTAAAAAGCATGCTGCCCATTGGTGCCAGGCTCGCCCCAAATAATTGGTCCTGTTTGGTAATGAACGGGCTGACCGGTCCGGTCTACTGATTTGCCATTGCTTTCCATATCGCCCTGCTGGAAATAAGCCGCAAAGCGATGCAGGTATTGGTCATAAGGTAAAATCGCCTGGCTCTGGGCCTCAAAAAAATTATTATACCAGATGCCCAAAAGTGCCAGCATCACCGGAATATTCTGTTCAAAATCACTTTGGCGGAAATGCTGATCCATGTTGTGGGCGCCCACCAGCATTTCTTTAAAATGCTGGAACCCGATGCCACAGCAAATACTTAAGCCAATGGCGCTCCATAATGAATAACGACCGCCTACCCAATCCCAGAAAATAAACATGTTTTTAGGGTCGATACCAAATTGCTTTACGCCCTTTTCGTTGGTAGAAACGGCCACAAAATGCCGGGCAATGTCTGCTTCTGTTCCACCATTTTCCAGGAACCATTGGCGGGCCGAAAAAGCATTGGCCATGGTTTCCTGAGTGGTAAAGGTTTTAGAGGCGATGATGAACAGCGTAGTTTCCGGATCGATCCTCTTGAGCGTTTCAGTCAGGTTGGTGCCATCTACATTGGATACAAAATGCAGTTGCAGATGATTGGCATAGGCTTTTAAAGCTTCGGTTACCATTAACGGACCCAGATCAGAACCCCCAATGCCAATATTCACAATGTGTTGGATAGCTTTTCCGCTGTAACCTTTCCAGCTTCCGCTGATGATCTGTTCAGAGAATTGCTCCATATGAGCCAGCACCTGATGGATATCCGCCAAAATATCACGTCCCTCAATTTCCAGGCCCAGAGTGGCCGGATTTCTTAAAGCCGTATGCAGTACGCTTCGGTTTTCAGTTTCGTTAATTTTTTCCCCACGAAACATGGCTTCAATAGCCTGTTCCAGATTACATTCTTTTGCCAATTGAACCAATAAAGACCGCGTGGTTTGGTTGATGCGGTTTTTGGAATAATCTACCAGGATATCTTCAAATCGGATCGAAAACTCTTCAAAACGCGAATCGGAAACGGCAAAAAGATCCCGCATATGTAGACTTTTGATATGCTGGTAATGATCTTCTAATAATTTAAAGGTTTTAGTTTGCTTAAAATTGATACTGGGAAACATAGGGCTAAAGCTGAAAAAATGTTTAAAGATGAAAGTATTTTGAGTGAAAACATAAAAATTGAGGAAAAGCTTGAAAAATATAGCTTATTTTTCTTTCAGGCCGATAAGGGGCTGACTCATTTTTAAATTAAAAACTGCTATTTTGCCCTTTCTTTTAAAAAACGATGCAAAAAAACACAGCATGAAAAGAATATTCACTTTATTGTTGCTGGGCATAAGCGTTCCGCTTTTTGCACAGCTTAAAGCCGAAGATGTAAAAACCTTTACCTTAAAAAACGGGATGAAGTTTTTGGTGATGGAAGATAATTCCATTCCTAATGCCAATATGTACCTGTTTTATAAAGTAGGCTCTCGTAATGAGCATCCGGGAATCACCGGACTTTCGCACTTTTTTGAGCACATGATGTTTAATGGCTCTAAAAAATTTGGTCCTAAAATGTTCGACCGCACCATGGAGCTGAGCGGCGGGGCCAATAATGCTTATACCACTCAGAACGTAACGGTTTATACCGATTGGTTCCCGGTATCAGCTTTGGAAACTATTTTTGATCTGGAGTCAGATCGGATTGGCCACTTAAGCATTGATCCTAAAATGGTGGAGAGTGAGCGGGGCGTAGTGCTTTCAGAGCGCAGCACCGGTCTGGAAAATTCGCCCTGGCGCATGGTTGGCGAAGCAGTAAATGCCGCCGCTTTCCAGGAGCACCCTTACCATTGGTCGGTAATTGGTTATGAAACCGATATTAAAAACTGGACCAAAGAAGATCTGGAGCAATATTTTAGAACTTATTACGCCCCAAATAACTGTGTAGTGGTTATATCAGGTAATGTAAAAGTAGATGAGGTAAAACGCCTGGCCATTAAGTATATGGAACCTATTCCGGCCAACAAAGAGCCTAAGCCCGTACATTTGGTAGAGCCCACTCAAACCGGCGAACGAAGAGTAACTGTGCAAAAGGAAGTGGCCACGCCCTATCTTTTAATTGGTTACCACACGCCAGAAAGTCGCCATAAAGATTATTATGCTTTGGATGTACTGAGTTCTGTGCTTTCCAGCGGAAAATCTTCCCGTTTGTATGCTGAACTGGTAGATAAAAAACAACTGGCTACATCGGTTTTTACCAATTTTGGAGAATCTTTTGATCCTAATTTATTCCAGTTTTATGCCATAGCCGCTAAAGGAGTAAAAGAAAACGATCTGGAAAGTGCCATTTATGCTGAGATCGAAAAGGTTCAAAAAGAAGGCATCACGGCTCGTGAATTGCAAAAAATCAAAAATCAGAAATTGATGGAGTTTTATAGTCAGATAGAAACTATCAACGGAAAATCAAATAATATAGGTACTTACGAGCTTTTCTTTGGCGATTATAAAAAGATGTTTGATGCTCCGGCCGAATACGAAAAAGTAAGTCTGGAAGATGTAAAACGGGTAGCAACAGAATATTTCAAAAAGTCTAACCGTACCGTAGGAGTTTTAAAAGCCAATGTGGAAGATTAATCAGCGCAACATGAAAATCAAGAATATATTTATCACTTGTATGGCTGTTATCGGCTTAGCCCATTTCAGCCAGGCCCAAAATAAAGCCGCTACCTTTAAGGTGCCGGTTTATGAGAAGTTTACCCTGCCCAATGGTTTGACGGTTTATTTGATGGAGCAGCACGAGGTGCCTACCATCAGCGTTTCGGCCATTGTACCTGCAGGCGCCATTTACGATGGCACTAAAGCCGGTTTGTCCGCTTTAACCGCATCAGGTTTAAAGTATGGCACCAAAAGCTTTACCAAAGCCAAGATGGAAGAAGAGCTGGATTTTGTAGGAGCCAGCTTAAATACGTTTGCTTCCAAGGAATCGGCAGGTTTATCGGCCAAGTTTGCCAGCAAAGATCAGGATAAGATCTTACCCATGGTAATGGAGGTATTGGCCAATCCGGTATTTAATGCCGAAGAGTTTGAAAAAGAGAAAAAGCGGATCTTAACCGGTTTAGAGCGTGATAAGGAAAGCCCCCGCTCGGTAATTAATGCTTATTGGGATAAGTTTATTTTCGGCGATCACGTGTATGGCAACGCTGCCAGCGGAAGCCCGGCTACCATAAGTAAATTACAGGTAGAAGACGTAAAAAACTTTTACAAGGCCAATTATTCTCCTGCCGGTTCAGCTCTGGCTGTAGTGGGCGATTTTAAAGCCAAAGAAATGAAAGCCCAGATCAGTAAATTGTTTGGAGCCTGGAAAAAAGGCGAACAGGCACAAAAAAACCAGGCCGGACAAAGCATTGCCCCTATAAATACCCAACGTGTATTATTGGTGAATAAAGGCGATGCCCGCGAAACCACTTTCCTGATCGGCGGATTGGGCGTTCGTAGAGATAACCCGGATTATGTAGCCATTCAGGTGGTGAATACCGTGTTTGGCGGTCGGTTCACCTCTTGGTTAAATGATGAATTACGGGTAAATTCCGGCTTAACTTACGGAGCTAACAGCCGTTTCACTCCCCTGAAAAACTCCGGAACTTTTGCCATTTCTACCTTTACTGCTACCAAAACTACCGAGCCGACCATTGATAAAGCCCTGGAAGTATTGGCCCGTTTGCACGAAAAAGGAATAGATGAGGAAACTTTAACATCGGCTAAAAATTATGTAAAGGGTCAGTTCCCTCCGGGATATGAAACACCTGCTCAGTTGGCTAGCTTGCTTACCCAAATGTTTTGGTACGGATTTGATGAATCGTACATCAACAATTTCCAAAGCAATGTAGATGGCTTAACTACGGCAAAAGCCAAAGAAATCATCGCTAAATATTTCCCTAAAGATAGATTGCAGTTTATATTAATTGGCAAAGCCGATGAAATACGTGCTATTGCTAAAAAATATGGTCCGGTAAGCGAGAAAGAGATTAAGGCCGATGGGTTTTAATTTTCGTTGATCGTCCATCGTTTCTCGTTGGGGAGTT
>DASQIU010000092.1:0-13985 GCA_035631395.1 Daejeonella sp.
GCTGCTGGTGCCTGCTTATAAAGTGGATGTAACCCGCGAAGTGGATATTATCGAAGAAATTCTGCGTATCCATGGCTATAATAATGTGGAGATCCCAATGCAAATCCGGGCTTCTTTAAACTATGCTCCCAAGCCGGATAAAGAAGTGATTCAAAATCAGGTTTCTGATTTGCTTAGTGCGAATGGTTTTAATGAGATCCTGACCAACTCCTTACCCAAATCGGCTTATTCAGCCAAGCCAGAAGAGGCGGTGAAGATCCTGAATCCACTGAGCTCTGATCTGGATGTGATGCGTCAAACCATGCTGTTTTCGGGATTAGAAGCCATTGTGCATAATCAAAATCGCCGGCAGGCAGATTTAAAATTTTATGAATTCGGCAAAGTTTACAGCACTTCAGGCCAGGGATTCAAAGAAAATCAGCGTTTGGTTATTTTCATGACTGGAAATCAGCATGCCGAAAACTGGAACGGAACAGCGCCAAAATTGAGTTTTTATAATCTGAAATCAACGGTAGATGCCATTATCAGCCGCTTAAATCTTAATGGATTTACTACTTCTGATGCGCAGATTGAAAACCTGGCGTATGGTATCAGCTATCGCCGTGGCGAAAAATCGCTGGTAGAGTTTGGAAGTGTTTCTAAAGCCGTTTTGAAGAAAATGGATATTAGCAGCGAGGTGTTTTATGCTGATATGGATTGGGATGCAGTTTTAAAAGCCATCCGCAATAATCAGATCACCTTCCGGGAAGTGCCTAAATTCCCGTCTGTTCGCCGTGATCTATCTATGTTGCTCAATAAAGAGATCAGCTTTGGCCAGTTGAAGCAAATTGCCCAAAAAACAGAGAAAAGTCTGTTAAAAGAAGTGAATGTGTTTGATGTTTATGAAGGCGATAAACTTCCGGAAGGAAAAAAATCTTACGCATTGAGTTTTATATTGCAGGATGAGGAAAAAACCCTGACCGATAAACAAATCGACAGTATCATGCAGAAATTAATTTTTAATTTCGAGAAAGAAGCTGGCGTGGAGATCAGGAAATTTTAACCCAGCCTATTATTTTGAATTTTTTGTTTAAGCTGAAAAAATGAGCCAGGTAGCAGAACAATTACATACTGTAGTAGAGAAAACGGCCAGGCTGATCGATTTGTGCGTTTCTCTGCAGGAAGAAAATGACCTGCTGAAGCTCGAAAACCAGTCGTTAACAGTTGCTTTAGATACCAGTAAAAGCAAATTGGTTGACTTGGAAGAAAAATTACGGGTGCTGCAAATGGCCCGTTCGCTGGAAGGTTTAAATCCCGAAAAATTAGGGATTAATGAAAAAAACCTTGACATCAAGCAAAAAATTAACGAATTTGTACGCGAAATAGACAAATGTATTGTATTGCTGAAAAAGTAATGCGATAGTGAATGAGCTCAAATGGGAGAAATCTCCATAAAAATAAATATTGCTGACCGGGTTTACCCTTTAAAGGTGAACATGGCAGAAGAAGAAGTTATACGACGGGCAGCTAAACTGATTAATGACCGTATTAAGGATTATCAGGATAATTATGCTGTAAGAGATAAGCAGGATTTGCTATCGATGTGTGTGTTGCATTATGCTACAGAAACCTTGAAAGTAGAAAAAAAGGTAATGCACGAAGATAGTGAGGTGGCAGAAAAAATAGACCGCTTAGACCAGTTGTTGACTGATTTCTTCGCCAAGTAATATCGTTCTTTATTTAGAGCTCCTAAAGATTTAGCCGCAGTTAAATTTTTAGATTTCACTATTTTAAGCTTAACGCTTCAATATTTGATGAGTTAGCAGATCGATCTTGCATTGCCTGATCATAGATCCAACTCAAATCCTGATAGAAGAAGCTTTACAATACATGAAATCTATGATTTAGTTGCGGTTTTTTTATTTAAAAACATTATGGAAATGATACTTTATGCTTTATTAGGAGTGGCTGTAGGAATAGCAATTGGCCGGTTTTTGCTAGGCAAATTGCTCAAAAGCCAAGAGCTTGCCGCTCAGAATAAAGTCAAAAAAATGCTGAAAGATGCAGAAGTTAAAGCGGAGATACTACGAAAAGATAAATTGCTGGAAGCTAAGGAAAAGTTTCTGCAATTAAAGACCGAGCATGAGCAGGAAGTAAACTCTAGAAATAATACAATTAATCAACGTGAAAATTCTTTAAAACAAAAGGAGCAATCCTTAAATCAACGTTTAGAGAATTTAAATCGTAAGGAAAGTGATTTAGATAATACCCGTAAAAACCTGGAGAAACAAGTTGAGATTGCTCAGAAAAAACAGGAAGAGGTAGACGAGGTTAAACAACAGCATATCCAACAGTTGGAGTCTATTGCTGGCATGTCTGCCGAAGAGGCTAAAAATCAATTGGTTGATTCTTTGCGTGAAGAAGCTCGCAGTAAAGCCATGATCCAAATTAAGGATATTGTGGATGAAGCTAAATTAACGGCCAGCAAAGAAGCTAAAAAAGTGGTTATTCAAACCATCCAGCGTACAGCTACAGAAAGCGCTATCGAGAATACGGTTTCTATTTTCAATATTGAGAGTGATGAGATCAAAGGTCGGGTAATTGGTCGCGAAGGCCGTAATATCCGGGCTTTAGAGGCTGCTACTGGCATTGAAATTATTGTAGATGATACTCCGGAAGCGATTATTCTTTCGGGTTTTGATCCCGTTCGCCGGGAAATTGCCCGTCTGGCTTTACACCGCCTGGTAACGGATGGTCGTATTCACCCGGCCCGTATTGAAGAGGTAGTGGCTAAAACCAAGAAACAGATCGAAGATGAGATTGTAGAGATCGGTGAGCGTACCGTAATTGATTTGGGTATTCATGGCCTGCATCCAGAACTGATCCGTATGGTTGGCCGGATGCGCTACCGTTCATCTTACGGACAAAATCTGTTGCAGCACTCTCGTGAAGTGGCCAATTTCTGTGCTACCATGGCTGCCGAATTGGGTTTGAATGTGAAATTAGCGAAACGGGCAGGTTTACTGCACGATATTGGTAAAGTGCCGGATGATAATCCGGAATTGCCACACGCTATTTTGGGTATGCAACTGGCCGAGAAATATAAAGAACATCCGGAAGTATGTAACGCCATTGGCGCCCACCACGATGAAATTGAGATGACTTCGATGATTTCGCCGATTGTGCAGGCTTGTGACGCCATTTCTGGCGCTCGCCCGGGTGCAAGACGCGAGGTGGTAGAAAGCTATATCAAACGTTTAAAGGATTTGGAAGCTCTGGCTCTGTCTTATCCGGGAGTTGAAAAAACCTTTGCCATCCAGGCCGGTCGTGAGTTACGTGTGGTTGTAGAAAGTGAGCGAATTAATGATGCCGCCGCCGAAATTTTGGCTGCCGATATTTCTAACCGCATTCAAACCGAAATGACCTATCCGGGTCAAATAAAAGTGACCGTTATCCGCGAAACACGCTCGGTTTCTTACGCTAAGTAATTAGAGCAATAGCTTAAAATTTTAATGAGGGTGTCCTGAAAAACAGGGCACCCTTTTTTGTTTTTTAGAGAGGTGCAAAACCTCGATTCACGGGAAGTTTTATTTTGTTTTAAATCTGGAATCAAAGCTCATTTGCGTTTTTGTTTTGACTTTGAGTCTTCTTATATCAGGGTGGGAAGGATTGATTAGATAATTAAACTCTTGAGGTACAATACTACTTGGCACTTTTAAAATTGCAGCCTGATTTTCGGAAACGAAATCATCACCAATTGTTTGTGTAGTTATTGTAGGAGGTTTAGAATCCCAGTCTTCTGGTAAATCTGAAATATTTACTTCTAGAATTGTTATATCCTCAGGAATTTCAATCTCAACATAATATCTATCTGAAGGTAAATCTTCACTTAAATCAAGATGAACTGAAACTTCTAATGTTGCTAAAGCACGACTTTCTGCAGTATAAACTAATTTTGTATTTAAGCTATTCCATCTATATCCTTTAGTCATTGAAGCTCCAGCTCCAGACAGAGTAGTATCTAAATATTTCTCTCTCTCAATTCTGTATACTTTCATCAAGCAAAATTTCCGAATTCAATTCTATTTAGGATAAATTTAACTTCATCTATACCAGTAGTTGTATCTAAAAGGTTTTCAGGGATATTTCCTCCTAAAGATAAATTAGGCTTTTTTAGCCATCTTTGGAATTTCTCTTCTTCATTGTTAAATACTTCTAAGCCGTAGTCGATTAGTTCAGTAATTAAAATAATTAGCTCACTGTCTCTGCTATCAAGTAAAGAGTGCTCGCTTTTCTTTTTGTTATAAGTAGTTTGAGGCATGCCAACAATTGATAGAATTGATTTAATTGGACGATTTAGTCTTTTGCTTATTAATTCTATAGAGGTATATGGAATACCTTTTCTAATAATTCCAACTCTTTCCATTTTACTAGACCAAGTATAAGTTTTACCATCGGAATCAATAGACCAAGCTTTTTGTCCTATTCTAATTCCTCTAGCTTTATTAATACTTTTCTTAGTGTTAAAGGGGATTGTTTTTAATGCTTTCTGACTCATGGTGCAGCAATTGTATTATAAATATACAGCAAATTTGTTGTATAATCAATTTTCCCCTAAAATTTTCGCCACGCTAAAATGCCTGATCGGAAAACCTGTTTTTATCTGCGACAGATCCGTATAATCTGCAAGATCATTCTACGCAATAAACTTGCCTAAGTGTTACTCTGTCCGTATCTTTAAACATGCAAAAAAGTAAAAGCCAAAATATCCGCCCAATTGATGTCTATTTTAATAAATATGCTGAAAGTCATCAAAATCCTACCAATGAACTGATTCACTGGATATGTGTTCCTTTGATTGTATTTAGTTTGTTTGGCTTGGTTTGGGCTATTCCATTTCCACATCTGGAGATTTTAGGCCGATATAATGGTTATGTAAACTGGGCCTCTTTTTTAATCGCATTCAGTATCTATTATTATTACCGGCTTTCTCCGGTTTTGTCTTATGTTATGCTGCTGATTATAATGGTTTTTTCTGCCGGTATAGTAAGTCTGGAAAAATTGCATAACCAAAGTGCTTGGCCTGAAATGTGGCAGGTTTGCCTGGGTATTTTTGTGCTGGCCTGGATCGGCCAATTTATCGGCCATAAAATTGAAGGGAAAAAGCCGTCTTTTCTGGAAGATCTCCGCTTTTTACTGATCGGCCCTATTTGGCTGTTGCACTTCTTATTTAAGCGGGCAGGCATCCGTTATTAAGCTTTTCTGCTTTAGGCTACTCATCGAACTTTCTTTATTTGAATACATAGGGATGGATCTTCTTGTTTATCAGTCATTTATTAGCTAAGAAATAATGCCTGCTTAACATTCGCTTAATATTGCTTCTTTAATTTGACTAGGTAAACGAAGTCATAAAAAAATTAAAGATGAAACAGAAAGCACTACTGGTCGTTCCCATCTTTTTACTGATTTTATCCCTTTCGCTAAGGGCACAGATTACTTCTTCAAGTATTAGTGGGCAGGTTAAAGATCAAAGCAATGAGCTGGTTACAGGAGCCAGTGTCGTGCTTACTCATTTGTCTACGGGTACGGTTTATAAAACCATCACCACAGCAGCCGGTACTTTCCACCTGGGGAACCTGAGTCCGGGTGGCCCATATCTGTTGAAGGTTGCATTTATAGGATATCAGCCGGAAGAGCGCAGCAATATATATTTGACTTTGGGGGTTAATCAGCGCTTTGATATTGTTTTAAAAACCCAAACCAAAGAGCTGGGGGAGGTGAAAATTACTGCAACGAAGGGAGCGCCCAAAGTTGGTACCGGTGAACGGGTAGCCACAGAGGAAGCTCAGAAAATAGCATCTCTGAGCAGAAGTTTGCAAGATCTAACCCGCTTAACCCCACAAAGCAATAATAACTCGTTTTTGGGCTCCAATTTTAGATATAATAATGTAACTATTGACGGGGCTATAAATAATGATGCAATAGGTTTTAGTCCTTCATTAGGCGGACAAACCAATACTTCCGGCCAGCCTGGCAGCAGTACACGTACCAATCCGGTTTCTTTAGATGCCATCCAGGATGTTCAGGTTTACTTAGCTCCTTACGATGTAAAGATTGGAAACTTTGTGGGCGGCAGCGTGAATGCGGTTACCCGTGCGGGAACAAATACCATCCATGGTTCGGTTTATGGCTACGGGCGGGCAAGCTTTTTGATCGGGCCCAATAATGCCGGTGATAAAGCACCCTTGCCATCCGATTTTCATGATTATCAGACCGGCTTCCGGTTGGGGTTGCCACTGATCAAAAACAAATTATTTTTATTTACCAACGAAGAATTGACCCGTCGTCTGGATCCGGTGATTTTAGCTGCCGGTTCTCCTCAGATTGCTAAAGTGATTGATCTGCCAACGGCGCAAGCCCTGACCAATTATTTGGAATCCAAATTCCAGATCGATCCAAAAAGTGATCAAAATACCTCCATCTTTTCTCGTTCCAATAAATTTTTTAATCGCTTAGATTGGAATATCAACGATAAGAACCAGTTAACGATTAGAAATAATACTGTTCTTTCTAAAGCCACTAACCTGGAACGCGATCAGCAAAATTTCAGGTTTTCCAGCATCGATTTTACTCAAATCAATAATCAAAATTCTACTGTAGCTGAGTTGAAATCCAGAGGGAATTCTTTTTCCAATAGTTTGGTATTGGGTTATTCCAGTATTCACGATTACCGGGTGCCTGGAAGTAATCCCTCATTACCACAAGTACAAATTGCCGGGTTAAGTACCGGAACCATCTTTTTGGGTACCGACCGCGAGGCCAGTATCTTTGATATGAAGCAAAAAACCTTTGAGTTCACGGATAACTTCACCTTTTATAAAGGCAAGCATACTTTTTTAGTAGGTACCCATAATGAGTTTTATAGAATTCAGTATGGCTTTGTAAACTCCTGGAATGGCCGTATAGATTATAACAGTGTATCTGATTTTTTAAGTAATCTGCCTTCGCGTGTGCGGGGAAATTTTAATTATGTGAATAATTCCCGCGATTATATTCTAACACATCCATCGGCTTTATTTAATGTGAATATGTTCAGTTTATATCTTCAGGATGAGATTCAGTTGAGCAGCCGGCTGAAAATTGTTCCCGGTATTCGTTTTGATCTGCCCGATGTTCCTAACAAGCAACCTTTGAGTACTAAAACCACTTCTTCGCCGGTAGATCCTAATTATGGCACTACCTATACTTATACTTTGCCTAAAGATATACATAACAAATATCTGGGTCAGGTACAGGTATCGCCTCGTTTTGGATTTAATTACGATGCATTTGGCGATAGCAGGTTGGTATTTCGGGGTGGCAGCGGAATCTTTACCGGACGTATCCCATTTGCCTGGTTGGGTTATGCTTTTTATAATAACGGAAATACATTTGGGGCTTATGATCAGAAAGCTTCGCCTGCAAAACCTTTTATTGGCGATCCGCTAACTACCTCGGCTAATGGTATAGCTGATTTTGCCAAACTAAATGGTGTGGCTGTAAATGATCCTTCTACACCAACCCAGGTTGATTTAATTGACAATAATTTTAAAATGCCCAAGGTTTGGAGAAGTAGCCTGGGCATAGATTATACCACGGAGAATAAGTTTAAGTTCACTTTAGAAGGCATTTATACCTCGGTAATTAAGGATCTGAAGTTTCAGCAGCTAAACCTGCTCGATAATCCTATTTATTATCCGTACGATGTCAATCATCAGCAGCCTATTTATCCTTCGGGAAAAATAAATCCCAGCTTTACAAATGCTTATTTGCTATCTAATACTAATAAAGGGTACCGTTACAGCCTCACCGCCCAAGCCAGTAAAAGCTTTGAGTTCGGATTAGATCTGATGGCGGCTTATACGTATGGCCAGTCTAAAGATATCACCAATGGAATTCGTAATTCTATGGAATCTAACTGGCAATTAAACCAGGCTTTAAGTCCTAATAGTCCTACCTTAGCCTTTTCAAATTTTGATGTTCGCCACCGCATATTTTCTGTGTTGAACTACAAAATTAATTGGGATAAACGCCATACAACTAATTTCAGTTTTTTTCTGAATGCACAATCGGGTAGTCCTTTTACTTACGGATTTTTGAACGCTACTATTCAGAATACGCCACAGCAGGTAAGTTTGGCGTATATTCCTAAGGTAGGTGAAACGCTTAGGTTTTTTGGCGATCTGGTTGACGGCGCCGGGAATGTAACTGCTACCGCCGCCCAGCAGGCTGCCGCCTTTGATGCTTTCATTGATAACGATCCGTATTTAAGAACCCGTCGTGGTAATTTTACTCAACGTAACGGAGGCCGCACTCCCTGGAATACCCAGTTGGATTTCCGCCTGACCCATGATTTCCAAATCCCGGCTCATAAAAATACCTTAACCTTAACATTTGATATTGTCAATCTAACCAATCTGCTTAATGCCAAATGGGGAAGGGCTTATTTTTCGCCCAATACATTTAACTCAACAGCCAGCGTGGGCTTAAAGCTCAGAACCGCCGGAACAGGTACTACTTATCCTACCTATACCTTTACCAACCCGGGCGTACCTTATGCCATCGACTTTTTCAACTCCCGCTATCAAATGCAGTTTGGCTTGAGATATAGCTTTTAAAAGCCAGAAGTTAGAAATGCTTAATATTTAGTTAATGTTAAGGGCATAAAACCTTAATTTAAACCTAACAAACAGCTAACATTGTGATAATATTTTTGCCGAAACAATAATGGCAAAAGTGAAATCACAACTTATTTTCAAGCAATTAGCAATTATGCTGCTGTCTGTATTTTTTAATGCAGCGGCATTTGCCCAAACTGGAAAAATTTCTGGAACCGTAACGGATAAGAAAACAGGCGAAACCTTAATTGGTGTTTCTATTAGAATTGCAGGAACCACTAAAGGAACTAGTACCGATGTAGAGGGACGTTATATACTTTCTGGTTTGTCTAAAGGAAAGTACGCCCTGGAATTTTCATATTTAGGTTTTGATACGAAGAAGATCACCGACATTGAAGTTGCCGATTCCAAAGTAAGTACAATTCATGTAACTCTGGAAGAATCTGGTGGACAACATTTAAACGAGGTAGTAATTACCGCCACCGCCCGGCAGGAATCGCTAAGTAATTTATATGCCAAACAAAAGAATAATGCCAGTATTACAGACGGTATTTCTGGTGATCAGATCAAACGTTCGTCGGATAAAAATACCGGCGATGCTTTGAAAAGAGTAAGTGGAGCAAGTATTCAGGATAATAAGTTTGTAGTAATTCGGGGTCTGGGCGACCGGTATAATTCGGCAATGATGAATAATACCAGCCTGCCCAGTACAGAGCCAGATAAAAAAGCCTTTTCTTTTGATGTTATCCCCTCTAATCTGGTAGATAATATTGTAGTTTATAAAACCTCCAGTCCGGATCTGCCGGGTGATTTTGCCGGAGGAGCGGTTAAAGTGAATACTAAAGATTTACCGGAACAACAGTTTGTAGATTTTTCGGCAAGTTTGGGCTATAATTCTAAGAGCACTTTTAAAAATAATTTTATCCAGCCGGGATCTTCCCCGCTTGATTTTTTAGGATTTGATAATGGTTCCAGAAGTTTGCCGCAGGCTTATGCCGGTTACAAAAACAAAAATTATACAGGCTTAAGCTATGCCGAAAAGCTGACAATTACCCAGCAGTTTCCAAATACTTTTGGCTACGATGAAAATAAGGCCACTTTACCTAATGTAAGTTTCCAGGCATCAACCGGTAATTCCAAAATATTTAATAATGGATCAAAGCTGGGATATGTGGCAGCCTTAAATTATGGCACGGCTCGTCGTCAGGAAACGGCCTATCGTGCAGATTTCGACATCAACAGAAATCAGCTTTTTTCTTTTGACCGGAATAGCTTTGCCAGTACCAAAAATTTAGGTGGGGTGTTAAATCTGGCTTATTTATTTGGGAAAAATAAACTGGCTCTGAAGAATTTTTACAATAATGATTTTACCAATGACTTCATTCAACGAGCTAACGGCTTAAATGTGGAATCGGGAAGTTTGTCCTTTCAGGGATTTTCTAATGAAATTACCCAAAATGGTTTGCTGAATTCAGTTTTAGAGGGCCAGCATAGCTTGGGTAAACGTAATATCATATTAGATTGGAATACCTCTTACGGTTTTTCGTACCGTAAGCAGCCCGACCAAAGAATTGTTACCCTGTTCAATCAAAATCCATCAGATCCTTTTTATATCAGTTTGTCTAATGAGAACAGCCCTAAACCCAATGATTTAGGAAGAGTGTATTCTAAATTAACAGAGGATATTTATGGCGCCAGTGCAAACTTGACTATTCCTTTTAAAATGGGGGAATTCTCTCAAAAGTTTAAAGTTGGAGCTTTGAAAAACTTCCGTAGTCGCGACTTTTCGGTGGATGCCCTGGGTTATGTGGATGGAGTAGGTTATGGCAAACGGATTGAAGTTGCTAATGGCACATCCCTGCAAAATATTTTTGATCCGGCCAATCTACAGCAAAATCAAATAGTGCTGGCTCGTTTAGATTTAAGTTCGACAGATTATACCGGAACTTCCGATTTGAATGCAGGTTATCTGATGCTGGATAATAAAATCATGGAAAAGCTCAGACTGGTTTGGGGAGCTCGTCTGGAAAGCTATCAGCAAATTTTATCCGCCAGAGGTAAAGGTTCTCGTGAATATCAAAATACCGATATTTTACCTTCTGCTAACTTAACCTATAGTCTGAGCGCTAAAACTAATGTTCGGGCTGCTTTTTCACGCTCGCTGAACCGCCCGGAATTTAGAGAGTTGGCCGATTACCGGTTTTACGATTACGAAAACAATTACAATGTAACGGGCAATCCTTTATTGGTTAGAAGTACCAATGATAACCTGGATTTACGTTTTGAATATTATCCATCTTCTTCAGAAATATTATCCATTTCTACCTTCTACAAGAAATTTAAAAACCCTATTGAGCAAACCAATCAGGGGAATTCCATTCTCTCTTATCAAAATGCAAAAAGCGCTAAAGATTTGGGAGTAGAGCTGGAATTAAGAAAGAAGCTGGATTTTATTGGCAAGGATCCATTTTTTGAAAATCTTACTATCTATTTAAATGCTGCTTACATCAAAGCCGATGTAGCCTTAAGCAACCGTACGGTATCCACACCTTTGCAAGGCCAGTCTCCTTATTTAATTAATGGTGGATTATCTTATGCCACCAGTAACTCAGACATGACCTTTAACCTTTTGTATAACCGCACAGCGCACCGGTTAAAATATAGGGGAGAAGCCGGCGGAATAGATATTTATGAAGATGCAAGGGATGTACTGGACTTCCAGATCAGCAAAAAGGTGTTAAAAAATAAAGCTGAGTTAAAACTGGCTTTCTCAGATATTCTTGCCCAGCCATTCTCTTATTATTATAAGTATGATGCCAGTAAGGGTACTGCCTATAATCCTAATCAGGATAGAGTTATTCAAAAATGGAATAAAGGATTTAACACTTCACTTTCCTTTAGATATAATCTTGGTTTAGGCAAGTAGTTAACATCAAGTTAATGTAAGCATTAGAATAACATAATTTTAACATAACACCTCATTAACATCATTGATCGAATTTTAGAAAAAAATAAAAAGCAACAATGAAAAAACTAAGTTACTTATTATTGGGATTAGGAATTTCGGCTGGAATAACTTCCTGCTCCAAGAAGTCAGAAAATCCGGAGGTTCTACCACCAGCCGCTGGCACAGTGGATGTAAGAGGGGTAATCTCTAAAGATACCAAATGGACCAGCGATAAAACCTATCGTTTAAGAGGTTATGTTTATGTAGATAATGGGGCAACCTTAACTATTGAGCCTGGAACCCAAATTGTGAGTAATAAAGACTCTGCCGGCGTATTAATTATTTACAAAAACAGTAAGATTATGGCCAGAGGAACGGCCGATAAGCCTATTGTATTTACTTCTAATGAAACCGACAAAAAGCCTGGTGATTTAGGCGGAGTAGTTTTGGTAGGAAATGCCACCGGTAACGGTAATCATGCGGAGATTGAAGGTGGTGTAGATGCCGCTCATAAAGCTTTTGGCGGAAATAATGATTCGGATAACTCAGGCGTATTATCCTATGTACGTATAGAATATGCAGGTAAAGCAGTAGCTCCCGGCGATGAAGTAAACGGACTTTCTCTTTATGCTGTTGGAAGCGGAACTACTGTTGACCATATTCAGGTAATAAGAGGTTTAGATGATGCTTTTGAGTTTTTTGGAGGCACCGTAAACTGTAAATATTTGATTGCCTATAATTGCGCTGATGATGATTTTGATATGGACGATGGATATCGTGGTAAAATTCAGTTTGCCGTTTCCATTAAGGATCCTAAGTTTACAGATGATAAAGGCACCTCTGGCGATATTTCTAATAATTTCGAGGTAGATAATACCAACGGTAAAAAAGATTTTGTAACCACTACGCCAATTACCTTCCCAATTTTATCAAACTTTACCGCTATCGGTCCAAATAATGCCGCCGGTACTTCTCCAGATTACGGTTATGGAATGCGTTGGAGAAGAGGTGCTAAATTTATTTTGGCCAATTCTATTGTAATTGGTGGTCAAAAGGCTGGTTTAACTTTGGATGACGATCCTACTGCACAATATTATAAAGATGGCCTAAGCGGATTCAGAAGCTGCTTATTAAGCTCTGTGGCCAGTACCTACAAAGTAGATAAATTAACTTCTTTTGTTTTTGATGCAACAGCTTTGAAAAACCTGGTAGAAGGAAGAGATGGAAGCAAAAGCTATGCTAATGCTGCCGATGTGTTGCTAAATGATCCATTTAACAATATTGCTCCAAACCTGGCTCCTAAAACCGGTTCTCCGGCTCTAAGTACTACAGTTAACTTCCAGGCAGAACTGGCCGACCCATTCTTTACGAAAGTAAACTATGTAGGCGCTATTGATCCGGCTAATGATTGGACCAAAGAAAAATGGGCTTCCTGGAACCGATAATCTGATTTTACCTTTATAAACAAAAGCCATCCGCTAATTTTAGCGGATGGCTTTTTTGCTATAACAGCTTTTTGCTCATAGATTAAACATAATGCCGATTTAATAATGGCTTAATCTGCCAGCCTTAGCTTTGCAATAAAGTAATTGATTAATTATTTTGGTTTAGGTTGGTTAAAAGAAAAAACCCGGTTGATTCCGGGTTTTTCTTTTTAAAAGTTTTTTCCAAGTTTTTCCAGCATCTCTGAAGGGATCTTCTCCAGATCAACCACCAGAAAACCGTCTAAACTGTCAGAAAATTTCGGATCTATATTAAAGCAGATGATTTTGGCATTTAATGAAATATATTGCCTTAATAACACCGGTATTTTCATATGCGAAGTTTCTATTTCTGAAACCAAATCATCCAGGCCTTTCATGGTTTCATTTGATTCCATTAAAAGTTCGGTGTCTATTTGGGAGAAATCAACCTTGAATTTTTTGCGTGGTTTTACATATTGGGCCAGCTCGTGGTCAAAATGATTTTTGCCAATATAATCTACAATTAATGATTTGGAGAATTTGGAGAAGCTATTACTGATGCTCACAGGGCCAATCAGATAGCGATATTGCGGGTTGTCCAGCAAATATTTCAGAATGCCTTTCCATAATAAAAACAGGGGGAGGGGTTTTTGTTGATACTCTTTCCGTACCCAGGAACGGCCCAGTTCCAAACTTTGGCGTAAAACCGGGTTCATTTGCTCCTTGATTTTAAAAAGCTCGGCCACATAAAACCCTTTACGGCCCATACTATAAAAAATCTCGTCCCCTTTACCAATGCGGTAAGCGCCCACAATCATGTTGGCATCGGTATCCCAAATAAATAGATGATTATAATAGATATCGTATTCATCCAGGTCGAACGCTTTGTTAGTGCCTTCGCCCACTTCCCGGAAGGTAATTTCCCGCAAACGACCAATT
>DASQIU010000093.1:0-6477 GCA_035631395.1 Daejeonella sp.
GGGCTTAATGACCCCTCGGGATTACGAAAACTATCGCTCCATTTTTGATAACATCACCTCCTTTATCAACCCCCCTGATCTGTTGGTATATTTAAAAGCCTCTGTTCCTACCCTGGTTAATAATATCCAGCGCCGGGGAAGAGACTATGAAGCAGCTATCCGCCTGGATTATCTGGCAAAACTGAATGAAAAATATAAGAATTGGATTGACAACTATACTGCAGGTAAGCTGCTGGTATTAGATAAGGACAATTTGGACTTTGCCAATAATCCCGAAGATTTAGGCTTTGTTATTCAAAGCATTGAAAGAGAAATACACGGCCTGTTTTAATAAAAGCTTTAGCCCGTTTAAATCGCTATGAAAATATCAGGTATTATTCCCGCCCGATTTGCTTCAACCCGCTTTCCGGGCAAACCCTTAATTGATATTGCCGGGAAAAGCATGATCCAGCGGGTTTATGAACAGGCCCAAAAATCGAAACTATTAAACCAGGTGGTAGTAGCTACTGATGATCAACGCATTATTGATCATGTACAAGCATTTGGCGGTTTGGTTAAAATGACCTCTGAAAAACATCTGAGCGGAACTGATCGATGTGCCGAAATAGCCTTCCAAAATCCAGAATTTGACGTATTCATTAATATTCAGGGCGATGAGCCCTTTATAGATCCTGCCCAGATTGATTTACTGGCCCGGTGTTTTTCAGCTCCGGAAGTCCAGTTGGCCACCCTGGTTAAAAAAATCAATAATCTGGAAGAGTTAAACAATCCAAATACACCCAAGGTAGTATTGAACAGAAACCAGGATGCACTTTATTTCAGCCGTAACCCAATCCCCTATTTACGGGATAAACAACCGGAAGAATGGCTTGATTACCAAACTTATTGGAAACATATTGGCATTTATGGTTATCGCCGGCAAACCTTGTTAGAAATCAACCAGTTGCCATCCTCCAGCCTGGAACAAGCAGAAGCCTTAGAGCAGCTCAGATGGCTGGAAAATGGTTTTTCTATCCGTGTAGCAATTACCGAGTTGGAAAGCCTGGCTATTGATACCCCAAATGACTTGCAAAAAGCACTGCAAAAGCTTGATGCCTGATTGGGCTTAAATTTCAAATGTATCTTACTGCGAAAAGAAATCTGAGGAAAGTGTGCAGAATTTACATTTTTCCAAATCCCACAGGCAGGGAAAACACTTTAAATCAAACAGGGTTATGCTCATTAATCCAAGTGCTTTCAATGAAAACCTGCTTTACCTTCATTATAGTTTTTATCGCCTTCGGAATTGCTTCCTGCAAAAAGGATCCCCCTGTTGCAATCAATCGGGTAACTTCTCCCGAGTTTGAAGATAATCTGCTTTTTGTAAATAAAACCAAGTATACTATCCAAACCAATGAAACGGCAGAATTTAGCTCTGCAGATCCACATATCCAAATTGATAAATCAGGCCAGATTACCCGGCTTCTTTCCGGCGTAGTGGTACCCATTGATATCACCTGGCCGAAACGTGATGGCCTTAAAACCCGAATCTATGCTTTAGGCGCTACCGACAACACTCACGATCAGCCTTTTGCCACTTTCCACGACCGGGAGGCTACTGATCCTTACAATGCTTACCGGCAGGGATGGAAAACGCTCAGGAAATTGCCAGTTAATGATGAAACTTATGCCATTATTTTAAGACATGCCGATGCCAGTACCGGAGCCGATAATACTGCCGGGCCGGCCGACTGGTGGAAATCCTGCGATCCGCAATTGGCACGTCAGCTTAATACCGACGGAATAATTCGGGCAACAGCTCTTGGAAAAATTTTTAAAGATCTTAATTACCAAATAGAAAGAATAATTAGCAGTGAGTTTTGCCGAGCCGTTTCTACAGCCCAATTAGTCAATGCGGGACCGGAAATTGTTCTGGATAGCCGCATTAATCATCCCAATCATAACAGGAATAATTTATTTTCAGGCATGATCGAAATTATCTCAGCCTTTCCTGTTGATAATAAAATAACGTTAGTAGTAACCCACCACCCCATTAATGAAACGCCTGCAGCAAACTATCCTACTTTCCCAAAAGTATCACCATTTAACTGGACCGGGGCTTATCTCATCAAAATTGATCCGGATAAAACCATTACCTACCAAGGCGCAGTATCGTTGGAAATGTTTGAATACTGGAGGAACCTAAAGCTGAAACTGATTCAATAAGTACCGGGATCCGGAAACTTATAAGCTTATAAAATGAGAATAAGCACCAGAATAATAATAATAATTGCACCTACTGATAAATAAACTCCTCCCCTGGCTATTTTCCGGGCTGATTTTTTCATACTAACCAATTCTTTTCTTAAATCCTTACGCTGCTGCTTGGTTAAAGAGGATTTGTCCATATTTTTAATCTCCAGAACCCTCTGCTCGATGCGTTGAAGTTCCTGCTGATCAGTCAATGGAACATTAGTAGTATTTACAGGCTTGGGTTCATCAGCCATTACACCCATTGGAGCTGTGCCTAGCAAGATTGCCAAAGCAATCAGAAAAATCGATTTTCTCATCAGAGTTTTGTTTAAAGTTGATAAATTTTCAATTGGAGTTTAAAGCCTTCTAACTTAAAAATATTCCAACTAACTTACTGATACTTAAACTTCTCAAAAATCCAGAAAAGGTTGGAGCGCAGTACTCAATCCTCACTGGATGGAATAAAGCACTGCCGCAAAAAAAATGCCATTGAGCCTTCTACATCTTCAGATTCTTCTATGAGAAGCGTATGATCTTGTTTTTTAGGGATCTTCGAAACCTTTTTGATCTCCTCCAACTTATCTTCCGAAATTTGACGCAATCCCTCGTAATTCTGCAGGTATTCTTTAAAATCGCCTCCTGTATCGTTCAAACAACTTTTATGATATTGGCTCTTCATGATAGTGTATAATAGGTTCATCTATAAAATAAAATTGAAGCCTATTTTGTTTTAAGCAGGGAGCCTGCTTGCCTTAAAACTACTTTTTCAAAGGCTCTAATAAATACTCCAAGCCGTTGAGCTTAATTTCATACAAAGTGGCCAATAACATGCCCAATTTACCCGCCGGAAAACCTTTGCTACGATACCAAACCAAATATGGTTCTGGCAAATTGCACAGGATAACACCTTTATATTTTCCATAAGGCATGCGCATACTGGTTAGTTCTATTAATATTTCCGGATTCAAAGCTTTATTTTTTGAGGTAAAGGTATCAATTAAACCAGCTTGTTTCCTGCCTATAAAAAGCAGAATTTTTTCTCTTCAGAAGAAAAAGATTAAAACTAATGGCACCACAACATGTTTATCTTTGGAAAATGAAAGAACCTTTTGATATTACCATCGCTGATAAAACCTATTCTGTGTTTCCGGAAGAGGATAATATGTACACCATTTTTAAAGAGGGAGAAGAATATGTTAAAATTCAATGGGATAAAGATTCAGTCTGCTGGCTCAAATTAGACCCTTTAACCGAGCTCCCGCTATTTGAAGAAGACCAAGAAGTAAACCAAGTTGGTTTGCAAATCCAGAAATTTGAAGGATTTGGAAGTAATTAAGACGATTTATTCATAGCCCATTGGCTAAATATTTCCGCGGATGCGGGCCTGTTTGGAACTAAAATCTCAAAATAACATAAAATCAATCAGCATGAAAAAGATTTTTATCGCCACAGGCCTGCTTTTTTTATGGGCCACAGCCTGCAAAAATGTCAACCAGGAAAAAACCAGTGCACACACCCAGGCAGACAGCAACCGAATCAGGAGCCAGGAAGTTTATAAAGGAATTGAAACCGGAGACATGAGCGCCATGGATCATTTTGTATCTACTGATATTATTGATTATGGCGGCATGCGTGAAGTTAGAGGTTTAGACAGCGTTAAAAAAATGTTGGGCGATATCCATAATCATTTCTCAAATTTAAAATTCGTGATACTTAGTGATGCCACATCGGCCAATGGCGAATATCATTTTGCCTTGGTACGGATGACCGGAACCACAAAAGACAATTATATGGGGATGGCAGCCAATACCCCCATGGATGAAACCAGCGTAGACGTTGTAAAATGGCAAAACGGAAAAATTGTGGAGCACTGGGGCTTTGAAAATGCCAAGGGTATGATGAAGATGATGGAAGGCAATAAAAATATGCAACCTGGCGCCAAAATGGATACCATGATGAAAAGATGATGAATAAATAATCATTATTTTTTCATCTGTGACGATCTATAAAATGATATCCGGATTAAAATTATCGCCGGCATTTTCAGGATAATTTCTGGCAGTGTCGGCGAAAGCCTTGCTTACCAGCTTTAAAAAATCCTGGTTAAGCTTTTCCTTTTCATAAGTGGGCAAGGCAGATAATTCATTAGCCATCACTCCTGGATAAAGTACATTTTTATAAGCCTCATGCAGTTGAGCATACTCAATGGGCAATAGCACTTTTCGCTCTTTCAGGTTCAGTTCATTTCCTGTTAAATCGAGAATAATGAACTGAACTTTATTGACCGTGGTGTCTAATAACAAATCATAAACGCTTCCCAAAATATTTCCATCCTCATTTTTTACCGTCCAGCCTCTGATATCCAAATCGCCAAGAGCAATTTCATAGTCGCTTTTCCTCAGCTCCTGCAAATGATCAAATTCACCTAATGTGGGCATATGTTAATTTTTTAAAATAAATATAATCATCCAAGGAAACTTGAAACCCGCTAAATCTCAGCGGCTACAAAGCCTATTTCTACTGTACGGTTCTGTGATTTGAAATAATCGCTGTGATATAAATAGTAAATAAACAGAGCAATAAGCAATGTAATGAGAAGCCAGAGCCACCAAAAGCTTTTACGCCTACGCTGTACATGAATTTCGGCCATGGTACAAAACCTAAAATAACCTATAAAACAAGCAGTATGGCTTTAAGTTTTGCAAAGAGGGTTCAGTTTTACTATTGCTATCAGTAGTTCATTATCCTTCTGAGCACCTCAGAAAAACAGTATTTCTACTAACCTAACGCTACGTGTAAATACGGACATTGGGCTGCTCCTTCCCTACTATTTTAGTAGAAACAAAAATCAACAAACCACTATGAAAAAAATTTATACTGTTTTTGCTAGCATCGTTTTAATTATTACTTACAGCTTTAGGCAAGAGAGCCAGGAAGGGCTGGCCCGGGTTAACAAGGTGCAAGGTATTGAAGTATATATACTTTCTGAACCCTTAAGGGATTATGAGGTAATTAGCGATGTAAGCAACGGAATCAATGCCACATCGGCCGTAACCGGTGGAATGGTTAATGAAAGCATTGCTGATAAAGCTTCCAATTTTGTTAGAAGAGCCATGAAAGAAAATTCCAGAATAGATGCTGTAGTTTATTCATCAGGAAAACGAGTGGTAGGCATCCGTTTTAAAGATGCTGCTACCCCACAAACCAAAGGAATTGCCCGGGTAAAAAAAGTGAATGGCTTTGATACTTATATTTTAGCTGAACCTTTAAAAGACTATGAAGTATTAGCCAATAAAGGAGGTGGCATCAAGTGGAAATCTTATTTAACCGGTGGGTTAATTAACAATTCTATTGAAGACGACGTAGAAAAATTGGTAAAGAAACTTCAGGGAAATGGAACTTCCATAGATGGCATTATTTATTCCGCAGGAAAATCAGCATCTGGCTTTCGCTACAGATAACCAAATCTACCTGTTCTAAAAAGTGCTCTTATTAGCCGCTTCTTATCCGAAGCGGCTATTTGTTTTTCTCATCATACGGGTAAATGAATCATCAGCAGGGTTCCTTTGCCGGGCGCCGACTCCAGATCAACGGTTCCTTTCAATAAACCGATCCGGGAATAAATATTTTTCAGGCCAATTCCATCCATGTGAGCCAATTTGCTTTTATCAAAACCCTGGCCATTGTCTTCAATACTAAGTGAAATCCCCTCCTCATCCTTTATCAACTGAATGGCTAAGCGGCTTGCCCGGGCGTGTTTAATCACATTATTAACAGCTTCCTGAGTTATTCGATACAATGCTGTTTCAACCTGCTCATTCAGACGATTATCTAAGCCATTGACCTCCAATTGAACGCGAATGTTTTTCTGATCAATTTTCTGTAAAAACTCCCTGACAGCAGAAGCTAATCCGGCTTTCATCAATGAATGTGGAATCATTTGATGAGAAATAGACCGCATTTCATCATAGCTTTCAGAAAGCAACGATACTGCTCTCTCTGCCTGTACAGCATATGCATGATTTAAAGACAAATCCGAAAATAAATTATTGAAATTCATTAATGCACAAGAAAGCGTTTGACCAACGCCATCATGTAACTCGGAAGCAATGCGCCTCCGCTCCCGCTCTTCAGCGTCTAAAATCCCTAATGCTGCAAGGTTTTGTTGTTGATGAATAGTTTCCCGAAGCAAGGCCTGGGCTTTTATTTTGCGGCGGTTATAAATCAGATATCCCACCATAATTC
>DASQIU010000094.1:0-2990 GCA_035631395.1 Daejeonella sp.
GGGCAGTTGTACGGGATTTCGCTTTAATAAGATACGATTTTTTTTACCTGAGAGAATAGTTTGTGCCTCTTCAGAAAAATCGGGAGCAATTAACACTTCAAAGAATAAATTATTGATCTCGGCAGCTGTTTCTTTATCTACTGTGCGGTTACAAATCAACACTCCGCCAAAAGCCGAAATGGGATCACAAGCCAGGGCTTCTTTCCAGGCATCGGTTAAATTATCGCGAGAAGCCACTCCGCAGGCATTGGTATGTTTTAAAATAGCGAAAGTAGGTTCTTTAAATTCATCAATCAGGGCCACGGCGGCATCAATATCTACCAGGTTATTGTAAGAAAGTTCTTTACCGTTCAATTTTTGGAACATGGCATCCAGATCGCCATAAAAAACGCCTTGTTGATGTGGATTTTCGCCATAGCGTAAGGTTTTTGCCTGTAGCTCGCTCTGTTTGAAAACCGTTAGCGGATCTGTATGATTAAAATAATTGAAAATATGGGTATCGTAATGCGAGGATACGTTAAAGGCTTTACGGGCAAAATCGCGGCGCTGAGCCAAAGTGGTATAACCGGCATTTTCGGCCAGGATATTTGTTAAAGGCTGATAATCATCTTTAGAAGCCACAATAACCACATCATTAAAGTTTTTAGCAGCAGCCCGGATCAGCGAAATTCCGCCAATATCAATTTTTTCAATAATAGCCTCTTCGGAAGCTCCTGATTTTACGGTTTCTTCAAAAGGATACAAATCCACAATTACCAGGTCGATTTGCGGGATTTCATATTGATTGATTTGGGATTGATCTTCGGGATTGGCCCTGCGGTTTAAAATTCCGCCAAATACTTTTGGATGAAGTGTTTTTACCCGTCCGCCTAAAATGGATGGATAACCTGTCAGATCTTCAACCGGAATGACTTCCATTCCCAGGTCGCGAATAAATTTCTCGGTGCCCCCGGTAGAATAAAACTGAACGCCCTGCTCATGCAAAGCCCGGATAAGTGGCTCTAAATTATCTTTATAATAAACAGAAATTAACGCGTTTTTGATCTTTACAGGATGACTCATAATGATTGTTTTTATGGAGCTGCAAAGATAGTGTTTTGAGAAGGCTTTAAAGATTGATTTTTCAGATTAAATGCGCCTTTAAACATCACTAACGCAATAAAAAAATCAGGAATTTTTCATTTTCTTTAAAAGCTGCTCTACTACCCGCGGATAATGCAAATGCTCCAGTTGCTGGCCTTTGAATTTAACCATCTCCAGGTCGTCGTCTTTTTCGATATGAAAACGGGATTGATGGATAATTTCGCCTTCATCAAATTTTTCATTCACAAAATGAATGGTAATTCCCGATTCTTCTTCGCCGGCTTCCATCACACTTTTATGCACCCTGTCGCCATACATTCCTTTACCGCCAAATTTGGGCAACAAAGCCGGATGTATATTGATTATTTTATTAGGGAAAGCCTTCAACAAATCCGCTGGAACCAGCCAAAGAAATCCGGCTAACACAACTAAATCGATATCCAGATTTTTAAGCAGATCAATTACCTGATTGGTTTGATAAAATTCATGCCGGTCAAAAATATGCGAGGGAATTTCAAAATTATCGGCACGCTGCAAAACATAAGCTTCGGGGTTATTGGTTAAAACAATGGAAACCTCCGCATCAGGATGTTTTTTAAAATGCTCCATGATTTTTTGAGCATTGGAGCCGGAACCGGAAGCAAAAATGGCGATACGTTTCTTCAAAACCTTATATTTTAATCTCAACCAAAGATATTCTTTTAGGTGTGGTTTTTAAAAGAATTTAGCGATATGTTGGCTGTTAGCTGATAGCCGTTAGCCAAGAATGTCCGATGATGTAAAAACATGGTACCTAAACCCGATTGAGTGGAAAACCCGGAATGAAGCGAAGCGGAATGAGGATTTGGAACGGAAAGCGGGGCTATCGGTACCAATTTATACAGCTTTTGCTTTTCTAAAAATTAAGACACGAATTGTACGATTTTTCTAATTGTGCCAATGGTTTATAATAAAAAGACCTCCCAGGTTTCAAAAAACCTGGGAGGTCGGTCAACAGCTAACGGTTAATAACTATCAGCTAAAATTATCCTGAACAACTAATACAGCCTTCTTCCATGGTACAAACCGGTCCTTCTGGAATTTCATCGGCTACCTGCTCAATCTGTGCCGGTATTACCGGTTCCATATTTTTACCTCCCTGGTTCTCTACAGTAAACTTCACGGCCTGAGCAGCGGCTTGCGTACGGAGATAATACATTCCGGTTTTCAAACCTTTTTTCCAGGCATAAAAATGCATAGAGGTCAGTTTAGAAGCATTAGGCGAGCTAACAAACAGGTTCAGCGATTGCGACTGGCAAATATAAGCGCCGCGATCTGCCGCCATATCAATAATAGTACGCATTTTAATCTCCCAAACGGTTTTATATAACTCTTTAATATCCGCTGGAATTTCGGCAATATTCTGGATCGATCCGTTGGCAGCAATGATCTGATTTTTCATGCTGTTATTCCAAAGTCCCAACTCCACCAAATCGCGTAACAAATATTTATTTACCACAATAAATTCTCCGCTTAAAACCCGGCGGCTGTAAATATTAGAGGTATAAGGCTCAAAGCACTCGTTATTACCCAAAATTTGCGAAGTAGAAGCTGTTGGCATTGGGGCAACCAATAAAGAATTGCGCACCCCATGTGTCATTACTTCCGCACGTAAAGATTCCCAATCCCAACGGCCGCTATCAGGTTCAACGTTCCATAGGTCAAACTGGAATTTTCCTTTAGAAAGAGGCGATCCTTTAAAGGTTTCGTAGGCTCCTTCTTTGATAGCCAGATCCTTAGAAGCCGTCATGGCCGCAAAGTAAATGGTTTCAAATATTTCGACATTTAAACGCTTGGCTTCATCGCTTTCAAAAGGTTAGCGCAATTGAATAAAGGTATCAGCCAATCCCTGTACGCCTAAACCAATT
>DASQIU010000095.1:0-29735 GCA_035631395.1 Daejeonella sp.
GCGAAAACTTGGAATTGTTTATTGATTTAACGTTAACTAAACTAACCAGTAAAGCACACGCGACACTCGTGCGCTAGCGGGGGGGGTAATTCTGCTTTTTGCACAATAATCTCAGAGCTCCAAAATTGTGACATTGAGAGGTTTCGGTGAAGCACACGCTTGCGCTCGCAGAGTCCAGTTATCATTTTTTCGTTCTATCCAACCAAGTGTTTTCAGTTTGTCGAACAGGTCGCTTGATTTGATGTCAAGTTCGTTTGCAAGTGCTGCTGTTGAAATGTAGTCCATAGAGTTTTTAATTGTTGTTGGTCAAAGTAATTTCTTGCAGTCACCGAGAGATTTCGGTAAAGCACACGCGAAAACTGTGGAATTGTTTATTGGTTTAGCGTTAACTAAAAATAGCGGAACACACGCGGCACGCGTGCGCTAGCGGAGCGCCCACTATTTTGATTTCGTCTTTATCTTCCAACTCCTTTAATACGGGACTTTTTCTTCGAATAAGGTCTATTGCATTGAGAATATTTTGACGCGTAACAGCTTCCATATATTTAGGATTCTTATACGTTTTATCACCCTGAAAGTCTTTTACCTGATCAACAGCGGACGGATTTTTGAGAGCAGAGAAGTGATGTTTCCTAATTTAACATCCTTTATTGCAGATTTGATGGCACCGCAATCTTCATGACCTAAAACTACAATCAGTTTTGCACCCGATACTTTACATCCATATTCCAAACTGCCCAGTATTTCTTCATCCACAATATTTCCTGCCAAACGTGCTACAAATAAATCTCCAATACCAGAATGAAATACATCTTCTACAGGCACCCGCGAATCTAGGCAAGATAAAATTACGGCTGCCGGGTATTGTCCCAATGAGGCTTTCCTTATTCTTGCCGAAGTGTTCCTGATTGTTAAATTTTCATCCACATATTCCTGATTGCGTTTTTTTAAGATATCTAAAACTAAATCTGGCGTTAACCTGGCCTGAGTTTCCTTATTTATAAACTCATAATCAATGACATCCCGTTTGGCTACTGGCAAGGAATCTTGTATTTCTTTTTTAGCTGTTTTGTTACTAGTACAAGAAAACCCCAACAATAGGGATAAAAGAATAAAAAGAGTATAACTTCCTTTTATTTGAGATTTTATAGAATTTGAAAATATCATTTTAGTATGTTTTAGTATATGACAAAACCTGCAGCAATGACCAAGACTTAAGGAAGAAATAAAGTATCTGATACGGCGCCAAACCATAAACACTTTAATTGCTAAACTCTATCCCTAAAACAAATTCATACGTTAACAAATCTCCAAACCAATCCTTCTAAACTTTCAAGATGGCTTTTTTCAAAAAATGGGTTATCCAAACAGACAATACAAAAGGAAAAGTAAGTACCGTTAAATTTAATTTTTGCATACCAATTTGAATAAGTACTGCCAATACAACGGCTACAAGCACAAAAACGCCATCCATTCTTTTGGGCCCAGAAAAAGTAATGGCACTCAAAACCGTATTAAAACTAAATAAACCTTCAGTAATCTGATTTTCAGGCATTTTAAAAGAATCGGCCAGATTATCTCCCACTAAGGAGCCAAACACACCATTCAGGGCTGCAATAGGTGAATTGATAAAAACGGCCGCAAAAAACAACAAGCCCGATACATCATTACCAATAAACATCACTTCGCTAAAGCCATGTACTGGGGTAAAAAACTCGGGCCTGCCCAGCACAATTGGCTCAATCCGTTCGGGTGCAGCAACAGGAAAAAGATGATGGAATAAAAACAAAAACACCCAGGTAACCAACACAAATGGAAAAGTAAAGCCGGGAATTTTCCGCACAATAAAGGCATTTTGTATGATAGCTGCCAGTATGGAACCGATAATGATGGCCATCCAGATAATCGCTGAGGGTTTAAAGTGAAAAATCATGGCAATGCCTACCAATGTGGCACTAAAACCATAAAGCCCGCTCTTAATACTTTCCGCATCGTATTTTAAAAACTTCGCGGTAAGCGTACCTGTTATAACCGCCAATACTGCGGCTATGCCCATAGTTATAGATTCTACAAAAATACCCACCAGAAACAATAACCCTGTCCACCGATTTCTTTGCAGCATAATTTGCCCTACGCCCCTTAAATAAGGGCTAACAAAAAACTCTTTCTTCAAATTAGCACCTAACGTATTCATCTTAAACCTAGATAATAATTTTACCAGCCTAAAAAAACCATTCCTGCTCCACATAGGGTTACTACTCCACCGCCAATGGCATGAACATAGCGTTCCAGTTTATCGGTTTTAATAAAGGAATATCCATAGTATCCCATCATCACCATGCTAAGCATGGTTAAAACGGTAAAAAGCGCAAACACGCTTATCAGGATAACAATTTCGGCCACAGAACGGTGCGAGCCGGAATAAAATAACAGGGGCACCAAAGGTTCGCTGGGGCCCATCACAAAAATGGCAAATAACACCCAGGGCGTTACCCGGATCCGCTTTTGCGGGTACACGATCTCCCCATGGGTATGCTCATACACATAAATTTCTCCTTTATCATACACATCAAAATGTTTATGCGGCTTATTCAGATAAGCCTGGCGCAAACCCCAAAGCAGATATAAAATGCCAAAAGCCAGCAAGCACCAGCCGGCAAAATTGCCGCGAATTTGCTGAAACCAGGTGATGCGTGCCAGTTGCCAGCCCAGCAATACACCGATTAAACCAATAATGACCGAACTGAAAATATGACCCAAGCCGCAGAGAATGGTCCAGAAAATGGTTTTTTGTATAGGCCATTTCCTGGCTCTGGACAATACAATAAATGGCAAATAATGATCCGGCCCTGTGGCGGTATGCAAACAACTGATGGTTATTGCAGATAAAACCAATGTGATTAATTCAACATTCATACGATAGCCTCTTTGGCTCTGTTTTTATATGGCGATGTATCCTTATTATTAGCTGATTGATTTATTGGAGTAATAGTGCCGGCCCATAAATATTCCTGCATTTTTTTCAGGCAATTGAACAATTGTTCGCCCCCGTTTCCTAAAACCCGTACCACAATATATTGAGGCGATGCCTGCGATATGCCAAAGGCAATCTCGCTTTCCTGTTCCAGTAAATGATGCAAATAAGCGGCTATGGCATCCATATCAGCCTGCCCGGTTTGCACATAAAAAAATGTGGCCTGATGCGTAAAACCCTCCAGTTGACCCAGGGTATCCATAGGCACCAATTGCGGCTGCAATAAAATATTATCTTTCAGAATCATTTTTTGATGATGAAAGATCTCGATCAGATTCTGTAGATGCGTAAACCGGAAAATTTCGCCCGAATGTTTCCTGCCGCAGGTAATTACCTCGCCCAAAGTAAGCGTACAATCATCTTCCAGTTGAATTATAGAATGTGAGCGAAAAACGGAGTTTTCATGCGGTACCACCGGATGTTGCACATAACTAAATTCGCTGCCCGCCTGGAGATGAATGTATTGCTTTTGCGAAGCGCCGCTTTTCATGTTAAACAAACGCTGGTAAGCCTGCGATTGCAGCATCATCCGGCTTTTTTCCTCCACCTGGATTTCAATATCGTATTCATCGCCATCCAGGATACCCGGCGAAGAACTCATCACCATCACATACAACGAGGGATCTAATGGATTTTCACGAATGGGCACCACCCGGAAAGGCCTGGTGAAATAAGTATCCTTTAAAAAAGATCGCCCTTCTTTAAATCCGCTGATGATATGGAGTTTATTTACCATTGAGTTTAGGAGTTAGTTTAGGGTTTAGAAGTTTAGAGCCTGTTTAAATTTTGTGCCTATTGTTTGTGCCACCCCTAAAGGGGTTCATAGGTTCTTGTTTTTGGAATTTCTACTAAAATATAGCTCCTAAACGGAGCAAAATACAGTACCATGGGAGACGTAATATGAATAGAAGATTGAATTAGCATAAACATTTTAGTCCCATCGGGACGACATATAATCATTTTTGATGCAAATTTAAAAAGGCTCTTAGTATTTAGATAAATACTAATCCCGCTTCTATCGCACCAGTTCCGGTTCCTGAACATCTTCCAGCAAGGCGTATTTTTTGATCCAGCCAATTACCGTATCCAGACCTTGCAGGCTCATCAGGTTGGTAAATACAAAAGGTTTCCCATTGCGCATTTTCTTGGCATCGCGTTCCATCACGTTCAGATCAGCCAGTACATATGGCGCCAAATCAATTTTATTAATCACCAGCAGATCAGAACGGGTAATTCCGGGGCCTCCCTTGCGGGGAATTTTATCGCCTTCGGCCACATCGATCACAAAAATGGTTACATCGGCCAAGTCGGGACTGAACGTGGCCGATAAATTATCTCCGCCGCTTTCAATAAAAACGATCTCCACATCGGGAAAACGGGCTACCATTTCATCTATTGCTTCCAGGTTCATGCTGGCATCTTCGCGGATGGCCGTATGCGGACAGCCACCGGTTTCCACCCCGATGATCCGTTCGCGGGGCAACAAACTGTTTTTGGTCAGAAACTCGGCATCTTCCTTGGTATAAATATCATTGGTGATCACCGCGATACTGTATTCGTTGGTCAGCTTGCGTGATAAACGTTCGATCAATGCGGTCTTACCGGAGCCCACCGGACCGGCAACGCCAATTTTTACATATTTTCTGTTGCTCATAAGAATTTTTAATCTTGATTTCTAATTCAAAAACGTTTTTTATGACATATAAAGTCTGGAATACAAGCGCTCATGCTGCATACAGCGGATATCAAAACCAATATTGCAAACGCCTACCAAATTACGGTTGAGCTGCATGGTGCTTTTAATCAAATCGTTTATCAAAGTTTGCAATCGAAACAGAATATCCTGCCCATCCAATTGCCCCAGGGGAACCAATTTCACCGAATTGGTGACCATACCTACCGCAGCATTATAATAGTAAGCGTACAAGGCTTCATTTAGCGGTATTTGCAAAAGGCTGGCATACATACCAAAGGTTATGCAATGGTGTCCTTCTGCCCTATGGTTTGCAATGGCCTTTTCAAAACCATGCACCAGGGGAAATTTCTTTTGGCGGGAAAAAATTTTAATGAGCCGAGCGCCTAATTTCTGGCTGGCCTGGCGTATTTCTTTCGGCATTTTCAGGGCGGCACATTCTGCATCCAGGTTCAGGATATTTTCTAAATCATTTTCTGAAGCTGCCTGATAAGCCAGGCATACAAAAGCCGCATCGTTATAGCGGATATTATTCTGGAGCATATTGCGGGCAAAAACCTCGGCCGAAGCTATATCATGCACCAAACCCAATTGCACATAAGTTTCCAGTCCGTTGGAGTGCGAATAGCCCCCAATGGGCAAAGTGGGATCGCTGAGATGTAACAGGCTTCCTAAATAATAGCTGGCGAGATTGGATTCTTTCATGATTCCGGCTTACTGACCATTCCCACGATCTTTGAAAATAAAGAACTGCCCCCTTGCTCATGGCTATGCGGCTGCACATTGGTCTTGAGCATGTTCAACAGTTTAACATTCGCCCGCCGGGTATCATAGCCGCTGGCAGAAAGCCAGTTAAAAATGGGCTCCTCATACGGAATCAGCACTTCATCATTTTGGATAAACAGCGGCAGGTGCTTATTACCAATTTCATAACAAACGCTTCCCATTTCCCATAAACTGTGAGGTTTTACGGCAATGGCGTCGCAGGGGAGAATGTCGGCCACCACCATTTTTTCATCATCCATATACAATATATCATCCTGATACAGACTTTGCCCTTCTTTTAAAAACTTGATGGCGATCTCCATGCCGCCCTGTGTGTTTTTCCGAAGTATGCGCTTGGCGGTTTCATGCCATTCTAAAGGCAGCAAATCAATCTTGCGATTTCCGGCCGGCAGGTCTTTTAAATTTCCTACTATTTGCTCTATAATCATCGTTGTTCTATTTCTTGATCATTCGCTCAATTCTCCACCAGGTTTCCCTTGGCTCCCTCCGCATGAAGCCTGGCTTTGCCGGTAACTTGGGCATTGGAAAGCTTTACGGCAACCCCCTGTTTTGAAACGGCAGAAATATTATCCAGGGGTGTTTGACCATTATCAGTAACCGCAATGGCCGCGGCATCCGTTCCATAGGCAATCACCTCACCAATAATTTCCAAACTTTCCACCATGCCACCTTCCACATGATAGGAATGAACCTTATTTCCATGCGTCGTAATTCCTCCCGAAATAATCAGCTTTCGAATTGCTCCGCCCGGTTTTACGCTGATTCCGTCGGCCGGAAGGTTCATAATTACACCCTTCACCAGGGTTTGGCCTACAGAACCATAGGTGCTGATGCCGTTTTTCACTTCAATGCTGCCAACCGCCTGACTTACCTGAATACCGATAGAGCCATTTCCATGAGTAATAATGGAATGAAAAATGGCTTCGGAGACAGTGCCATCGTATTGATTAAAGCCTCTGGACCCTAAGCCGAAGGTTTCTATTTTATCACGGGCTTCGAAATGGCCCACTTTACCAAAATTCACAAAGCCGATACCACTTGGTCCATAAGAAGTAATGGGTTTTTCTGCCACCCAGTTATCCACCTCTCCCCAGGCATCCAATACCATATCGTTTACGCCATAAGTAGTTACTGATCCATAATTGACCAGGTTTTTCACTTTCACCCCATAAACAATAAACACGCCGCCCGTGATCATATTGGCGGTTCCATAGGGAATCATCCCATTAGAATAAATATCGCCGGTAGTAATGCTATCAACTATTACCCAACCACCATTATCGCCGTAACCGCTTATGTATAAACCCGAACCAATAACCGGTGCATTTTTCCGGCCAATGGAAATATTACTGAGCCGGGCGTGGATCATGCTTTTACTATCTCCATTAAAATTGTACACCGTAAAAGCACCCTGGTAAACATTTACTCCATATTTTTGGGGCTGCTCAGAGTAGCAGCGGGAATCGCAGGCTACTACATCCACCTGCTCGGCTACTAAATTTGCTTTATCCGTGCCATTGCGTATCAGAATTTGTACCTGGCCGGTTATGGTCAGGTTCTTCAGAGTCAGAGTTCCTAGATCCGGGCGACCGCTCAGGGTATAAACAGCCCGATTGGAAGGATTGGTTTGTATGATCAGGTCCTGGACTGTATTATTTGCAGTAAGTCCTATCCCATCGCTATTATTGAAACTAAGAATACAGCGGTCTTTATCGACACCTTTTAACGAAAATCCATCAGGCAGGATAAGCGAATAAGGGCAAAGAATGGAAGTTTGCAGTTCTAAAACGCCGGGATGATTACTGACCAGCGCTGCTGTTAAATCATTGAGGGAAGAGATCTGGACAACTGTTTGCATATGCGGTTTTCAATTTTATTTCGATGACCTTAACAGCAGCACTTTTACAAGCTTTAAAACAAAAAATACCGTTGCGCCAGTGGCAATATGCTCAGTGGTTCGCAGGTAATTCTTTCACCATCCACACGTACTTCATAATTTTCGGGATTGACGGTAATTTCCGGGGTTTTATCGTTATGGATTAACTGTTTTTTAGAAAGGCTTCTGCATCCGGAAACGGGTAGAATCATTTTTTCCAAACCATACTCCTGCACAATACCCTTATCCAGAGACACCTGGGATACAAAAGTTGCGGAAATTCTTTTTTCTGCCCGGCCAAAAGCACCAAACATTGGCCTTAAAAGAACAGGCTGGGGTGTTGGAATGGCTGCATTGGGGTCGCCCATTTTGGCACCAATGATCATTCCGCCTTTGATAATCATTTCCGGTTTGGCGCCAAATAAGGCTGGTTTCCATAAAATAATATCCGCTATTTTTCCTTTTTCAATAGAACCCACATAGTTAGAAATGCCATGCGCTAATGCCGGATTGATAGTGTATTTAGCGACGTAACGTTTTACCCGGAAATTATCATTTTTATGACCTTTGTCTTCTGCCAACTCGCCTCTTTGTTTTTTCATTTTATCGGCGGTTTGCCAGGTGCGGGTCACTACTTCGCCCACACGACCCATAGCCTGCGAGTCTGAACTCATGATGCTGAATACCCCCATATCATGCAAAATATCTTCCGCAGCGATGGTTTCCGGACGAATGCGTGATTCGGCGAAAGCCACATCTTCAGAAATACTTTTGCTCAGGTGATGGCATACCATTAACATATCCAGATGCTCATCAATGGTGTTGACCGTAAAAGGTTTGGTTGGATTGGTAGAAGCCGGCAATACATTGGGGTACATGGCTGCCTTAATAATATCGGGAGCGTGCCCACCTCCGGCTCCTTCAGTATGGAAGGTATGAATTACCCGGCCATTGATGGCATTCATGGTATCTTCCAAAAAACCGGCTTCATTTAAAGTATCGGTGTGGATGGCTACCTGAATATCGTATTTATCGGCCACTTTTAAAGCAGCGTCAATTACGGCTGGAGTGGCGCCCCAGTCTTCATGAACTTTTAAACCACATGCGCCTGCCTCAATTTGTTCTTCCAAAGGTTCTTCTGCAGAACAATTGCCCTTGCCCAGAAAACCGAAGTTCAAAGGGAAAGCATCAACAGATTGCATCATTCTGGCTAAAAACCATTTGCCCGGAGTAATAGAAGTGGCATTGGACCCATCCGCCGGCCCGGTTCCCCCACCAATCATGGTAGTTACGCCGCTAAACATGGCCGTTTCTATTTGTTGAGGACTGATAAAGTGGATGTGCGTATCAATGCCTCCGGGCGTAGCAATCAGTCCTTCACCGGCATGTACTTCGGTAGATGCGCCAATAATCATATCCGGATGCACCCCATCCATCGTATCCGGATTACCGGCTTTTCCGATACATACTATTTTTCCATCTTTAATGCCAATATCTGCTTTCTCTATACCCCAATGATCAATAATAGTGGCGTTGAGAATGACGAAATCCAATACGCTCTGGCTGCGCACCGCATGCGTAGATTGTCCCATACCATCTCGAATACTTTTACCGCCGCCAAATTTATTTTCATCTCCATAAGAGGTATGGTCTTTTTCAATCTCTATAATCAGATCGGTATCGCCCAGACGCACCTTATCTCCCACGGTGGGCCCGTACATAGTAGCGTATTTGGTTTTATTTATTTTCAGGCTCATGGCTTGTAGTTTTAAAGTTTTTTTCCTTTATCCGATCCATACCCAGATGTTTATTACCTTCCAGCACGGTGTCTCCATTTACCAGGTTGTTGACACCGAAAGCCCGGCGGTTGCCGCCTAAAGCTACCAGCTCCACTTCTTTCTCTTCACCCGGTTCAAAACGTACTGCCGTTCCTGCTGGAATGTTTAATCGCATACCAAATGCTTTGGAGCGATCAAAACTCATCATGCGGTTAATTTCGAAAAAATGAATATGTGAGCCTATCTGTACCGGTCGGTCGCCGGTGTTGATTACTGTTACCTTAACCGTAGCCCGATCAACATTGCATTCAATGTCGCCTTTATCTATAAAATATTCTCCAGGAATCATAGTTATGTAATTAAAGGTTAGCGAATAGGATCATGCACGGAAACCAGTTTAGTGCCGTCGGGAAAGGTGGCTTCCACCTGGATATCGTGGATCATTTCGGGCACTCCTTCCATCACATCATTTCGGGTAAGCAAGGCTGCGCCAGACTGCATGAGCTCAGCCACCGTTTTGCCATCCCGAGCCGACTCCAGAATGTGGCTGCTGATGAAGGCAATACTTTCGGGATAATTGAGTTTAAGCCCACGGGCTTTTCGTTTAGCGGCAACCTCACCAGCCAGGTAAAGTAGCAGTTTTTCCGTTTCTCTGGGTGTTAAATGCATAGGTGTATGATTAATTAATACCTTATGAATAAACTTTGTGGGGACAGAAAAGAATAACAAAAAGCATCAGCATCCCAGCCAGCTGAATTTCTATAAACGCAGAAAAACCAGGAAGCGGAACATCATATAGAAAAAAAGGTGGGGCATTTAGACCGACTGTAGAAACAGGGGTAGGAATTAAAAAAGAGGGAAGTACCGATGCCATACAGGGATGCAATTGAGTTTACGTTGGTAAAAATTCTTCTGACAGATATTCTCACCGTTTAAAACAGACGAATCCCCCTTCTGTTTTTTAAAATCAGGGTCAAAATTTTTCTTCTATTCCCAATCCAAATAGGGCAAAATCATATTTTACCGGATCAAGGGGATCAAATCTCCGAAGATGATCTGTTAATTCAACTGCTGCCTGCCAATCCACTTGTTTTCGGGAAAGCAAACCCAGTTTTCGGGCAACGCGTTCTACATGCACATCGCAGGGACAAATAAGTTCGGAGGGATTTATCCGGTGCCAAAGACCAAAATCAACCCCCCTATCGTCTTTGCGCACCATCCATCTCAAAAACATATTTAAGCGCTTGCAGGTAGATTTCTGGCTGGGAGAACTGATATGTTTAATTGTTCTTTGAGGAAAATCGGGCAGGCTAAAAAAATATTTCCGGAAATGATTGAGCAGGTTTTCTACCCGGTGGTTATCTACATTTATCTCGCTCAGATAACAGGGTAAAGAAGAGTAGTAATAATCGGCATGAGGGCCGGAAACTTCATCCATAAAATCTTCCCGGAAAACCTGCTCCCGGAAAGCTCCTGTTCTGGAAGGCAGAAAAGCATCTTCCAGAGAATCAAATTGCTGATAATGGTATTGAAAAAAACTGATAAAATACAACAGGTCCGTATCATTAAAGGTACGATGTTTGAAATCCAGCAATGTTTTTAAATCAGCATCCTGATGATTTTTGATGAAATCATAGGGCGCCCCGTCCATGCGGGCAATCAGGTCGGTACACTTATTAATGATGGTTTTGCGCTGGCCCCAGGCTAATATGGAGGCAAAAAAACCCATAATCTCCACATCCTGTTTTTTAGAAAACTGATGCGGAATAACAATCGGATCATTCTCAATAAAATCTACCCGATTATATTGCTCTACTTTTAGATCTAAAAATTCCTTTAAATTTTCAAGCATTGTCGTTTGATCGTCTGTCGTTAACCGTCTGTCGTTAGGCCTGAGCAATCCAGCCCTGTCGTTAATCGTTTGCCGTCTATCGTTGATTAAGGACAAAGATAGACGACCAACGACAGACGTTTAGGCCAGTGCCTGCTTAATATCTTCCAGCAAATCCTCGATATCCTCTACTCCTACACTTAAACGCAATAAATTATCTACCACCCCTACTTTTTCGCGTTCTTCTTTAGGGATGGAGCCATGAGTCATGGTGGTTGGATGATTAATTAATGATTCAACACCGCCTAAAGATTCGGCCAGGGAGAATATTTTAAAAGAAGAGGCTACCCGGAAAGTTTCCTGCAAATCGGCGCCTTTCAATGTAAAAGAAATCATACCGCCAAAATCACGCATTTGCTTTTTAGCAATATCATGATTAGGATGATCTTCAAAACCGGGCCAGTAGATTTTATCCACTTTAGGATGTGTTTTAAGGAACTGAGCAATCTGGCGGCCATTTTCGCAATGTGCTTTCATACGCAAATGCAGCGTTTTGATGCCACGTAATACCAAAAAGCTATCCTGTGGACCTGGAGTAGCGCCACAGGCATTATAAATAAACCACAGCTTTTTATAAAGCTCCTCGTCGTTTAACATAAGTGCACCCATCACCACATCCGAGTGTCCGCCCAGATATTTGGTTACTGAATGCATCACAATATCAGCGCCCAGATCAATAGGATTTTGTAAATATGGCGATGCGAAAGTATTATCCACCGTCAGCAATACTTTATTAGCCTGAGCAATTTGAGCTACAGCGGCTATATCCACAATCTGCATGGTGGGATTAGTGGGTGTTTCAATCCAAATCAGCTTGGTTTTCTCATTCAGGTATTTTTGAACGTTATTGGCATCCGTCATATCTATAAAATGAAACTTGATGCCATAATTAGCAAAAACCTTAGTGAACATCCGGTACGAACCGCCGTACAGGTCATTTCCGGTAATCACCTCATCACCGGGCATTAATAATTTCATCACCGCATCGGTAGCGCCCATTCCGCTGGAAAAAGCTAATCCGTATTTTGCGTTTTCAAGCGCCGCCAAACAGTCTTCCAAAGCTTTGCGGGTAGGATTGGTTCCTCTGGAATATTCAAAACCTTTATGTACTCCAGGCGAGGCCTGCCAATACGTAGAGGTTTGATAAATCGGGGTCATCACGGCTCCGGTGCTTGGGTCAGGGTGCTGACCGGCATGAATGGCTTTAGTTGCAAACTTCATAGCTTTTAAAATCAATTAGTGGGTTGATTTGTTCTTGTGTCGATACAAAAATAGAATTCTCTAACGGAATTAAACTCGATAGGTAAAGTTAATCTTTTACCCGGATTGAAGAATCGGATAAAATTAAGAATCAAAGATCCAACCACACATGACCAGATATGATGCCATTGTGATTGGTTCCGGCCAGGCCGGAACTCCGCTCTCTAAAAAACTTGCCGGAGCCGGCTTTAAAACCGCCTTAATTGAAAAAAAATGGATTGGCGGAACCTGCATTAATGATGGCTGCACGCCTACCAAAACGCTTATTGCTTCGGCCAGAATGGCTTATACAACTCAAAACAGTGAACAATTCGGAATCAATATTCCTGAATACAGTATCGATTTTAAAAGAATTATGCAAAGGCAGGCAGATATTGTTTCACTTTTCAGGCAAAAATCTGCCCGTGGCGTAGAAAGCACTCCCGGACTTGACCTGATTTTTGGACAAGCCGAATTTATTGCCAGTCATTCCTTAAAAGTAACTTTAGAAGATGGCTCTACCGATGAATTTACCGCCGAAAAAATATTTATAGACACCGGCAGCCGACCCCGAATTCCGGAAATTAAAGGCCTGGATTCAATTGAATATCTAACTTCTACCAGCATTCTGGATTTACATACTTTGCCCCAACATTTATTAATTGTTGGAGGAGGATATATCGGGCTGGAATACGGGCAGATGTTCCGCCGGTTTGGCAGTAAAGTTACCATTATCGACTCATCTCACAGATTTCTTCCCAGAGAAGATGAGGATATCGCCCTGGAAATTTTAAAGATCTTGGAAGATGATGGAATAGAAATCTATACCAGTTCTGAAATACAGAAACTGGAAAAACCAGGCAAGCTTATCTCTTTACTTATCCAAAAAAACGGGCAGGAAATTAACCTGAATGGCTCTCATCTATTAATGGCCACCGGAAGAACTCCACAAACCGATTTATTAAAAACGCAAGCTGCGGGTATTCAAGTTAATGAAAGAGGCTTTATTGAAACAAACGATAAGTTGGAAACCAATATTCCGGGAATTTATGCCTTGGGCGAATCAAACGGAGGGCCGGCCTTTACGCATATCTCCTACAATGATTTTATTATCGTTTCTAAAAATCTGCTTGAAAACAGCAATCTTTCTATAAAAGGAAGACCTATGCCCTATTGCATGTTCACAGATCCGCCATTGGCCCGAATTGGGCTAACTGAAACAGAAGCCCGGCAACAGGGACATAATATAAAAGTGGCCAAACTCCCGGTAAAAAATGTGGCCAGAGCCCTGCAAATTAATGAAACCCGCGGGCTAATTAAAGCTGTGGTAGATGCAAAGAGCAAACTCATTCTGGGCGCCGCTGTATTGGCTTACGAAGGAGGAGAACTAATGGCCGTTTTTCAAATGGCCATGAAGGGAAAAATCACCTATGAGCAATTGCAGTATGAAATATTCGCACACCCTACATTTTCAGAATCGCTGAATAATTTATTTATGAATCTGGATGATAAAACTTGAGAAAGTAACCAAGAGCTTTAATCAAAAGATTGCCGTTGAGGATATCTCCTTCCAGGTAAACGAAGGAGAAACACTGGTTTTATTGGGAATGAGCGGATGTGGCAAAACTACCACACTCCGGATGATTAACAGATTGTTGGAGACCGACAGCGGAACCATTAGTGTGAATGGCAAAAACATCAAAGAACAGTCTCCTGAAATACTCCGCCGCGGAATTGGTTATGTTTTACAGGACAATGGACTCTTCCCTCATTATACCGTTGCCGAAAACATCGCCATCGTTCCTAAATTATTACGATGGAATAAAGAACAGATTTATAAGCGTTCAACGCAGCTTTTGGAAAAACTGAAGCTAAGCCCTGATTTGTTAAAAGCTTATCCGGCCCAACTTAGCGGCGGCCAGCAGCAACGCGTAGGTTTGGCAAGAGCTCTGATGGCCAATCCTCCGGTTTTATTAATGGATGAACCCCTGGGAGCCCTTGACCCAATTACCCGTATCAACATCCGGAAAGAGTTTAAAAATCTGGATGAATTGAAACGAAAAACAATTATTCTGGTAACCCATGATGTAAATGAAGCTTTTGACCTGGCCGACCGGATCTGCCTGATGAGCAACGGAAAAATTCACCAAATTGGAACGCCCGAATCCTTATTACTGCATCCTCAAGATGATTTTGTAAAGGAGTTTTTAAATGAACATAAACTTCAGCTGGAATTTAAAACCATCACCCTGTCTGAACTTTGGCCCTATTTACCGATTCAGGAGCATAGCGGCGAAACGAAGAGCCTCAGCCCAGAATCCAGTCTTTGGGATGCCTTTACTTTATTACTGGATGAAAACAATACAGTAAATATATCCAATGAGCTAACCGGCAAAATCAAAAAAGTGAGTTTTAATGACCTGATGATATCCTTTAAAAGCTATAAACAAAAGGAATGAAAGAGCTATTGGAATCATTATGGCAATTTGGAATGGAGCAGTCGGACAAGCTGATTCAACAAACCTTTACGCATATTGGCCTAACCTTTACTTCGCTCCTATTGGCCATTCTAATTGGACTGCCTGCCGGTATTTTGATTGCCAAAAAACAAAAACTATCCGGTTTAGTGCTCGGATTTGCCGGCATATTGCAAACCATACCCAGCATTGCTTTACTAGGCTTTATGATTCCGGTATTGGGAATCGGGCCTAAACCGGCTATTGCCGCTCTCTTTTTATATGCCTTACTTCCTATTATCCGCAATACTTTTACCGGAATACAACAAACCAATCCGGCGGTAAAAGAATCAGCCAGAGGAATGGGAATGAGCGGACTGCAAATTTTATTAAAAGTAGAGCTTCCTTTAGCCATGCCGGTGATCCTGGCCGGAATCCGCACCGCTACCATCATCAATGTAGGCGTAGCCACCCTGGCTGCGTACATAGCCGCCGGTGGTTTAGGAGAGTTTATCTTCGGTGGAATTGCCTTAAATAATACCACCATGATTTTGGCCGGAGCCATTCCTGCAGCCCTATTGGCCATATTTTTCGATTTTATCCTGTCTAGGGTGCAAAAAATCAGCTTAAAGAAACTTCGGTTAAGCATCTGGCTGTTCCCTCTGGCTATTTTAATTTTATCCTCCTTATTTTTCATTCAGCAGGCAGCCGGAAGCAAATTACTAGCCGGATTTACCCCCGAATTTATGGGCAGAACGGATGGATATATCGGACTTCGCAATAAATACGGATTAAATATCAGAACCGTGGTTTTAAGCGATGCCATCATGTACAAAGCGGTGTATGATAAGAAACTAGACGTCATTAGCGGATACTCAACTGACGGGAGACTTAAAGCCTATGATTTAACTGTATTACAAGACGATAAAAAAATATTTCCGCCCTACTATGCAGCGCCAATTGTGCGGGAGGAGGCTTTGCAGAAGTTCCCGAAATTGGAAAAAACCTTAAACCTTCTTGCCGGAAAAATCAACGATTCGGTGATGACCAGACTAAATTACCAGACCGATTATTTGAATGAAAGTGCTGAAAAAGTTGCCAAAGATTTTCTGGTTAGCCAAGGTTTATGGAAACCTCCCCAACAACCCACCGGAGCCACTGTAAAAATAGGCTCCAAGGTTTTTGGAGAGCAATACATCCTGATCAATATGTATAGCATGCTGATACAGGGATACACCAACTATCAGGTAGAAGCTAAAACTGGGCTTGGAGGCACTAAAATTTGCTTTGATGCCCTCCATAACAACCAAATTGATTTTTACCCGGAGTATACTGGAACAGGTTTGTTAGTGATTCTACAACCTGGAGCCAAAATTGTTAATCAGGTCATCGGAAATAAAGACAGTGTGTATGCCTATGTAAATTCAGAATTTCAAAAGCGTTTTAATATCCGCTGGCTAAAACCAATTGGCTTTAATAACGCTTATTCCTTAATGATGAGGCGAAAACAATCTGAAAAATTAAAGGTTAGAACAATCTCCGATCTTCAAAAATACTTGGAGAACAATTAAATAAAGCAATGTGGTTAAGCAAATATATAGATACCCGAAAAAGAACAGTAGAAATATGCAGTCCACTGGAAATTGAAGACTACGTAGTGCAGCCGGTTGTAGATGTTAGTCCTCCCAAATGGCACCTGGGTCATACCACCTGGTTTTTTGAAACTTTTGTCTTAAAACCTTTTGCCATGGCTTATCAGGAATTTGACCCGGAATACAGTTATGTTTTTAACAGCTATTATGAAACTGTTGGCGCAAGAGTTATCCGAACAGATCGGGGCAATTTAAGCAGACCAACTGTTGCAGAAGTATATCGCTACCGCGAATATGTGGATAAGGCCATGGAAAATTTCCTAACCTGCACCCAACTGAACAAAGCTCAACAGGAAATAATGTTATTGGGCTTAAATCACGAACAGCAGCACCAGGAATTATTATGGACTGACATTAAATACATTTTGGGGCATAACCCTTTATTTCCGGCCTATGCTGTACAAAACAAGGTTTTAGAGCCTGTTTCTATGGATGAATATGGGGATGTGGAAAGCAATTTTAGCACCAACAATGAATATTCTTTATCCGGATTTTTAGATATGGATGAGGGGATTTATGAAATAGGATTTCAAGGCCTTGAATTTTGTTATGACAATGAACTAAATCGGCATAAAGTTTATCTAAATAGCTTTTCCATCAGCAAATTGCTGGTAAGCAATGGTGATTATTTAGAATTTATGGAAAGTGGTGCTTACCAGGATTTCCAATATTGGCATTCCGAAGCCTGGGATTGGGTAAAAGTGAACCAAATGCAATCGCCTATGTACTGGCACCAAATAGACGGCCAATGGTTTTATTATACACTTCAGGGCTTAAAACCGGTAGATTGGCAAGAAAGTCTTTGCCATGTTTCTTATTATGAAGCGGCTGCTTATGCGGCTTGGAAAGGCATGCGTTTACCTACAGAATTTGAATGGGAAGCAGCCGCAAACCACTTTAATTGGGGCCAGCGCTGGGAATGGACCGAAAGCGCTTACCTGCCTTATCCCGGATTCAAAAAAGCAGAAGGCGCCATTGGCGAGTACAATGGCAAATTTATGATCAATCAAATGGTTTTGCGGGGCGCATCTGAAGTAACTTCTGCCGGACACAGCCGGATCACTTACCGGAATTTTTTTCAACCCAATTTACAATGGCAATATTCAGGTATCAGGCTTGCAAAATAAATCGGACATGATTAATTACCAAACCCTTGAAAATGAAAATCAAGTCATCCACACTTTTTTAAAGGATGTGTTACGAGGTTTATCTCAAGCCTCTAAACATCTTGATTCCAAATATTTTTACGATACGGCCGGCGACGAACTTTTCCGTCAAATTATGCATTGCCCGGAATATTATCCCACCCGTTGCGAACTGGAAATCTTCTCCGGGCAAATTCATTCCATTATTCAGTTGGTCTTGCAGCAGCATCCCCAATTTGATCTGGTAGAGCTGGGTCCAGGCGATGCTTTAAAATCAGTTCACCTGCTTAGAAATCTGCTCCGTAAAAATGTTCCCTTTACTTATTATCCCATAGACATTTCTAAAAATGCTATCGACCAACTAAACAGCAATTTACCCGGGCAATTACCCGGACTAAAAATCCATGGTTTAAATGGAGAATATTTTGAGATGCTCCAGCAACTGAAAACCATCTCCGACAAACCTAAACTGGTCTTATTTCTGGGCTCCAATATTGGCAATATGTTCCCCCAGGAGGCCACCATTTTTTGTCACCAGTTGCAGCAATTACTCATGCCCGGCGATTTAGTACTGATTGGCTTCGACCTGAAGAAAAATCCTCAAACCATATTGAATGCTTATAATGATAAACAAGGTATTACCCGCAAATTCAACCTCAACCTGTTGAAGCGGATTAACCGGGAACTGGATGCCGATTTCCGGGAAGAACAATTTCAGCATTATCCAATCTATGATCCGGAAACGGGAGCCTGCAGAAGTTACCTGGTAAGTTTAAAAGATCAAACCGTACAGATCGGCCCCGAAAAAAAACCTATTGAATTTTTAGAAAATGAATGCATCCTAATGGAAATCTCTCAAAAATATACTGTCCACCAGAGCGATGAACTGGCTCACAAAACGGGTTTTACGCCACTGGCCCATTTCTACGATTCCAAAAAATGGTTTTTGGATGCCCTTTGGAGAAGTTAAATTGTATAGCTCTATTACTTTTTCTTGAAAAAAAGTAACAAAATTCAAGGCTTCACAAGCTTTAGCTAAAAGTTTTAAAAACAGCTATCTGCAATTCGAGTCATGGCAAAGCCAGTATCAGCCTTAAGTTTCTACAACACTTCTCCGAATTGCTTTCTGAGCTGATAAAATTGCAATGTTTCTACAAGCTGTTTTTAAAATTTTCTTAACGCTAAACCTTATGAGGCCGTAAGACAATGTAGGAACGGTTGAGGGATTCAATAATTACACAGCATAGCTTGTTCCAATAGGATGGGTAAAGGTCTATTGCAATATTTTTTATATCCCGGAGGGATACAAGGTCTGTAGAAAATAAACACATGCCAAATCTACGACCCCGAAGGGGTCGAACAAAACACCCGCATAAGACTATCTTAAAACTTTCCAAAAGTTCTGAACTTTTGGAAAGTTTATCTATTGGCTATAAACGTTGAATGCCCTTGGCAACATTGCGCCCAATCAAATAAATATAAATTGTAACCATAAGGCAAGTGCAGTAAGAGCGGAAATCTGGATCGATCTAAGCCAGAGTAAGCGAACCTGAGTTTTTCTAAGTATTTCTTTTCTAGAGGAGTAAACTTTCCAAAAGTTCTGAACTTTTGGAAAGTTTTAAGATAGCCTTAACAGCCAACCTTTTAGTAAGCCCGGGCAAATAACACCCGCTGAGTAGATGGTTTTCCGCTGTAAATACAAACACCTGCTTCCTGTTTATTATTCAAAGGAATACAGCGAATGGTTGCTTTGGTTTCCTCTTTAATCCGCTTTTCGGTTTCGGTAGTACCATCCCAATGAGCAGAAATAAAGCCGCCTTTTTCATCCAAAACCTGCTTAAATTCTTCATATGAATTTACCTCACAGGTATTTTCATCTCTGAATTTAAGCGCTTTTTGATAAATATTAGTTTGAATCTCTTCCAGCAGATTTTCTATGTGATCAGCCAGATTTTCGCGGGTAATGGTTTGCTTTTCGCGAGTATCACGGCGGGCAATTTCTATAGTTCCATTTTCCAAATCGCGACCACCCATAGCCAAACGCACCGGAACGCCTTTCATCTCGTATTCTGCAAATTTAAATCCGGGACGTTGGGTATCGCGGTCATCAAATTTTACCGAGATGTTTTTCTTTTTCAACTGTGCTATCAATTCATCAGCTACCGCGGTTATTTGATTCAATTCTTCTTCAGAACGATGAATAGGCACAATAACCACCTGCAGAGGCGCCAATCTTGGAGGCAATACTAATCCGGCATCATCTGAATGGGCCATAATCAAAGCTCCGATTAAACGCGTAGAAACGCCCCAGGAAGTAGCCCAAACGTAATCCAGTTTGCCTTCTTTACTGGTAAATTTCACATCAAAAGCTTTGGCAAAATTCTGACCCAGGAAATGTGAAGTACCAGCCTGCAAGGCTTTACCATCCTGCATCAAGGCTTCAATGCAATAAGTATCCAAAGCTCCGGCAAAGCGCTCATTTTCTGTTTTACGTCCGCGGATAACCGGAACGGCCATAATGTTCTCGGCAAAGTCGGCATAAACCTCCAGCATACGTTCGGTTTCTTCAATAGCTTCCTGCGAAGTAGCATGAGCCGTATGACCTTCCTGCCATAAAAACTCGGCCGTACGCAAAAATAAGCGTGTACGCATTTCCCAACGCACCACATTGGCCCACTGGTTAACCAGGATAGGTAAATCCCGGTAGGATTGGATCCAGCCACGATATGTATTCCAGATAATGGTTTCTGAAGTTGGACGCACAATTAGCTCTTCTTCCAGCTTGGCTTCTTCATCCACAATAATGTTACCAGTACCATCATTTTTTAGTCGGTAATGAGTTACTACGGCGCATTCTGTAGCAAAACCTTCTACGTGAGAAGCTTCCTTAGAAAAAAATGATTTGGGGATAAATAAAGGGAAATAAGCATTGCTATGGCCGGTTTCTTTAAACCGTTTGTCCAGAGCTGCCTGCATTTTTTCCCAAATAGAATATCCGTATGGTTTAATCACCATACAACCTCTAACTGCCGAATGCTCAGCCAAATCGGCTTTACCTACCAGTTCATTATACCATTGTGAATAGTCTTCGTTTCTACTTGTTAAACCCTTGCTCATGCGTGAATATGGAATGAATTTTGTATATTTAAACCTGTTAAATCAGGTAACAAAGTTATAAAAAACGACATCCGATTATTATAAAATTATAGATGCAACCATTTAACTTTTAATTTCGTCTGGATTTTAATAAAAGAGAAAGATTATGAGTAAGATATCCACAATCGCTTTATCAGCAGCATCCTTACTGCTTTTGGGAGCTTGCTCCGAAAAATACATGGCGCCGCGGCAAATGAGCACCGACGATGTTTATAGTACTACTGCTCAGGCCAGAGAAGTTAGAGAATATCCGGCTCCAGTACGCAGCAATCCCAATCAGGATTATGTAAACAGGGATCAGGTCTATACCGATACCCCTTACGATAATTACTATTATGGGGACTATTCTGCCCGGATTTACCGCTTCCGCAATTACTCTCTTTGGGGAAATTATTACGATTTCCGGTATGACAATTCGTTTTATAATAATTATTACACTCCTGGCTTTAATCTAAGTATTGGTTTCGGCCGCCCTTATTATTCTTACAATTATTACTATAACCCCGGATATTATTACGGATCTGCATATTATGGCCGCTCCTGGGGTCCATACTCCTTCTATAATGTTTACGATCCCTATTATTTTGGAGGATATTATGGAGGTGGATTCTATAATGGCTATTACGGCGGAGGTTATTATGGAGGCGGAAATTATGGCCGTCCGGTATACACCAATCCTAATTACAGGCCACGTCCTGCCAATCGTTCCGGCGAAATTAACCCCGGTTCATATAATGGCAATGGCAACTGGCAACGTGGCAACCCTAATTCCGGCAGCAGACCCGAACGATATTCGCCTGCATCTCAAAATACTTCCAATCCAAACAGACAACAAGCTCAACCGGTTTACAGGCCTTCACGCTCAGAAAACCAGGGCACACCGGCAAATAGAAACCAGGGGTCTCGTCCTTCTACAGAATCTGCCAGACCGGTACGGGAAAGCGCTCCGGCCCGCGTAGAAAGCAGACCAGTGGAAAGGCAACAATCTACTCCGCCCCCTGCTCCTTCCCGGTCGTCTGAAAGCAGCGGTGGCAATACGAATAGCCGACCATCAAGGGGTGGCAATTAATTAAGGTTTTAAAACATCTTGAAAATGAAATTAAAAGATTTACTACTCCTATCAGCATTTATTGCGGTGGGCAGCCCAAGTTTTGCCCAATATGCAAACGATGCTTTAATGTTTTCCCAATTTGAGCAAGGAGCAACCGCCCGCTTTAAAGGCTTAGGAAATGCCCAGACAGCATTAGGAGGTGATTTAAGCTCTTTGGCAGGAAATCCTGCAGGATTGGGATTATTTACCCGTTCTGAAATTAGTTTGGGAACCGATTTTTCTAATCATAAAGTAGAATCGCAATACATTAATCAATTCTCAAATTCCAATAAAGATCGTTTTGGCATTAACAATGGCGGGGTGGTATTCCATTCTCCTTCCTGGCGCTCCAGAGGCGAAGACTTAAAAACAGGTTGGCTAAGTGTTAATTTTGGCGCCGGATTTAACAGAACCAATAACTTTAATACCACCATTGATTATTCCGGAAAGAACCCGACCAGTTCCGTCGCGGATTTTTTTGCCGACCAGGCCGATTTATTCTCCAAAACAAACAACAGCGGATTGGTAGACCCTACCGTTGATAAAACGGCCTTAAGTGGCAGTGCTTTGGCCGAAATGGCTTGGCAGAATTTTTTAATCGAGTTTAACCCTGCAGGATATTTTCCAACAACCCAACTAAACAACAATCAGCAAAACGTGGTTTTCAGAACCGGTTCTCAATCTGAGGTAAATTTTGCCGTAGGAGCCAATTATAGCAACCAGCTATATTTAGGCGCTTCGGTTGGACTATCTACCCTAAACTTCAATTCCGACCGAACCTTTACCGAAAGTGGCAGCACCAACCCATTTATCGATCCGAGACTTAATGGTACTTATAACCTGTCTTATAGAACCAGTCAGACGACCAGAGGTACCGGCGCCAACTTAAAAGCCGGTATGATTTACCGGGCCAATGACTTTTTAAGAGTGGGATTAAGTATGGCTTCACCCACCTGGTTCCGTATCAATGACAGCTTTTCTGAAGTGCTGGATACCCGCTATACCAATTTTAATTATACCAATACTCCGGCCGTTTATGATTTCAGTTATGATTTACGCACACCATTCCGGATAAATGGTGGTTTGGCATTCATTCTGGCACAGAAAGGGTTACTATCAGCCGATGTGGAATATTTAGACTACTCCTCGATAAAAATTACTTCCGACAGCCGGGATGTAGACGCCTTAGATAACAGCGCCATCCGCAATAATTATAAAAGCGCTGTAAATTTCCGTGTTGGGGGAGAATATAAGGTTATTGATAATTTCATGATCCGGGCCGGATATGACTACATGGGCTCTCCTTATAGACATCAGCAAAATCAGTATGCTTATACCCGAGTATATACCGGAGGTATAGGATACAGAGCTAAGCTATTGTATTTTGATGTGGCCTATCAAAACAGAACTTTTAAAACATCCAACACCCCTTATGTTATTGATCCAGGTTATCCTGATTTTGACCAAACCGGCCCTGGTCAAACTGCCTTGTTAAAACACAATAACAATAGCGTGTTTTTAACTATTGGCACTCGTTTTTAGAAATATTTAATTAAGTATTTTTCAAAAAAAGCCTTTGGAAAAACAGTTCCAAAGGCTTTTTTATATCTTTTAAAAAACGTAACATCCCTTTTACCATTTTTTGTTTCCTGATATTTTTTGCGCTAAAGGGAAAAATTTCCTTGATGAATATTTTTAATATCGGTTAAAATTTAGGAGTCAATGTCTGCGTAAATTTAATTTGTTTCAATTTCTTTTTTTTGCAAGCAAAACTTTCCAAATATATCTCCAATCAATTAATAATTTAAGCTCGTTAATGCCATAAGAAACATTAGAATTTGTGGGCCTGCTATACCATAAATTCTTTTTGTTCGTTTCCCTAAATGCAAAGTTTAGGTGTTTTGCAGGGAGGAACAACCCTCAGAATTGTTTCATTTTTAATACCTTTGCGAATATTTAAAAAAAACATTTTATGCAGATACGACTACTACTTTCTATTTGCTCTCTTACTTTTTCATTAACATCCTTGGCCGCTAGCGCACCTATTGACTCAATTGGTGTAGAGAATTCACAAGGTAAAAAAACCATCATCCATAAGGTGGCGCCTAAAGAATCTTATTACTCCATTTCCCGGATGTATAATGTAAGTCCACAAAGTGTCATCAATTTTAACAATAATGTCTCTTTACAAATAGGCGCTACTATTAAAGTTCCTACCGACCGTCCTTTTACTAATGAAAGTCCCAAGAACTCACAGAATGTAGCCGGTTCTATTATAGAGTACAAAGTTGGTCCTAAAGAAACCTTATATTCCATTTCAAAAAGGTTCAATACCAGCGTAGAAAATATCCAAAAATTAAACAACTTGAATGGCACTTCATTAGCAGAAGGCCAAATATTAAAAATTGCACAAGGGAATAATAACAATCAAATTACTCCTCCGCCACCTGTTGCATTACAGAATCCAGCAACTATGACTGGACGTCAGGAGAAACCAACTTCTATAGATAGCAGTGTAAATGCCAGCGACCGTTTAAAATTACCTCCATCCCGTTACGGATTAAGAGAGGTAGATGAACGCGGCGTGGCCCTTTGGATAAGCGATGAAGATCTGGATAATACCAAAATGTTGGCCCTGCATCGCAGTGCTCCAATTGGTACGGTTATTAAAATAACCAATCCCATGACCGGTAAAAGCACTTTCGCTAAGGTTGTTGGTAAATTTACTGAAAACGAATCTACAAAAGATGTTATAATTGTGCTCACAAAAGCAACAGCCGATATGGTGGGCGCTTTAGATAAAAGATTTCAGGTAAACTTAGTATACGGTGTTCCTAATGAATAAAAAGCCATTTGTAATAGGCATAGCTGGTGGAAGCGGATCGGGCAAGACTTTTTTTTTAAATTGCTTTTTAAATCATTTTAAACCAGAAGATATCTGTCTGGTTTCACAAGACGACTACTATATTCCGGTAGCGCATAACATGACTGCCGAAGAAAACAAACTATACAATTTTGATCTGCCCAGAACCATAGATCGGGAATTATTTCATCAGGATATCACTAAGCTGATTGGGGGAGAAACGGTACTAAAGAAGGAATACACCTTTAACAACCCAAATGCTACTCCTAAAATGCTGGAGATAAAACCCGCTCCAATCGTTATTGTGGAAGGTCTGTTTATCCTGCATTTTGAAGAAATTGCCGAACTTCTGGATTTAAAGATCTTTATAGATACCGAAGAACACGTGGCTTTACAGCGCCGGTTGAAACGTGATTTAATAGAGCGTGGCTATTCTGAAGAAGATATTTTATATAAATGGAACAACCACGTAGTACCGGCTTATAAAGAATACTTACTACCTTATAAGCGTCACTGCAGCCAAATTGTGATTAATAACACCCAGTTAGCGGAGGATATTATTAAAATAACAGAAGATATCTCGCGGGAGCTGAAAGAAACGGTTTTATAATTCGTCTTTCGTTGACCGTTCAAAACGTTATTATAAGGCATGAAACGAACAACGAAAGACGATGGACGGCTAATTAAATCTGCATTTCAGGTATTTCGCCTTCCACAATCAACTTACCAGCGGTAGCCGCCTTGATCTGCTCGACAGAAACCCCGGGGGCACGTTCCAGCAATTTGAAACCACCTTCGGGCAGCACGTCCAATACCGCCAATTCGGTTACAATTTTTTTAATGCATTTCACTCCGGTTAAAGGCAATGTACATTGAGGCACCAATTTGCTTTCGCCGGCTTTATTCACATGTTGCATGGCAACAATAATATTTTTAGCCGATGCCACAAGGTCCATGGCCCCTCCCATTCCTTTCACCATTTTGCCGGGAATTTTCCAGCTGGCAATATCTCCGTTTTCTGAAACCTCCATGGCTCCCAAAATAGTCAGGTCCACTTTCTGCGATCGGATCATCCCGAAACTCATGGCCGAATCAAAAATGGCCGAACCAGGCAAAGTGGTAATGGTTTGCTTGCCGGCATTGATCAGGTCCGGATCTTCATCGCCCTCCAAAGGGAAAGGCCCCATGCCCAATAATCCGTTTTCCGACTGCAGAACCACTTCAATTCCCTGAGGAATATAATTGGTTACCAGAGTAGGGATACCAATTCCGAGGTTTACATAATATCCGTTTTTTACTTCTTTAGCGATACGTTTCGCGATACCATTTTTATCTAACATGATCCCAATTTGGAAGGTGTAATTAATTTTTTGATGTTGATGCCGATCCTGGGCTATTTCTGATCACGTGGCCTAACCGTACGTTGCTCAATACGTTTTTCATACTTTTCCCCTTTAAATATCCGGTGAACATAAATGCCCGGAGTATGAATCTGATCCGGATTCAGTTCACCGGCCTCTACCAATTCTTCTACTTCGGCAATGGTTATTTTACCGGCCATAGCCATAACCGGGTTAAAATTACGTGCGGTGGAACGATAAATCAGGTTGCCTGCCGTATCTCCTTTCCAGGCTTTTACAATAGCAAAATCGGCCTCCAGGGCCATCTCCATTAAATAATCTTTGCCGTTAAAATTCCGGATTTCTTTTCCCTCTGCTACTTCAGTTCCTACACCGGCCGGAGTAAAAATAGCCGGCATGCCATAACCGGCAGCCATACAACGAGTAGCCAGGGTTCCCTGCGGAATTAATTCCACTTCCAGTTCGCCGCTCAACAATTGCCGCTCAAACTCTTCATTTTCGCCCACATAGGAGGCGATCATTTTTTTAACCTGCCGTTTTTGCAACATCAGGCCGATGCCAAAATCATCAACTCCCGCATTATTAGAAATACAGGTTAAGTTTTTAACCCCCTTATCAACAAGGGCATGGATACAATTTTCCGGAATACCGCATAGGCCAAATCCTCCTAACATTAGGGTCATTCCATCCTGGATATCTTCTACTGCCTTTTCGGCATTGGCTACTACCTTATTAATCATATATCATCTGCTTTAGGCGAAAATAATAAATACCACCATTAAAATACATAACATTATTTTAACCTTCCCGATTTTAAAATCTATTTAAGTTCTTCCATCAGCGCAGATTAAGTGAGAATAAATTGATAGAATTAATTCATTCAACCCAAGGCTTAAATTTATGTTTTGACTGTGCAATAGATGTAAAGTATTTCACAATCAGTTAACATTTCACCATAACAGCATTAATCTACAAAGGCTATTTTTTAACTTGTATTGATTAAAATTTAAATTAAAAGTTATAATAGATAGCAGAATTCCCCATCAAAATCTTCATCCTAAGACTAACATTATTTACCTAAACCTATGAAAAACAGATTTACCTTACTCTTTAGTGGCTTCATAGCACTATTATTTAGTGTTCTAAACGTGAAAGGGCAGGAAATCCCTGCGGACACCACGAGTGTACAAATGTCTCTTATGGCTCCGGCACCTCTGGCTGCTACCAGAACTGCCGTACAAAGTGGAAACTGGAGTGATCCCAACACTTGGGGGGGATCCGTGCCTGCTTCAGGGGATGATGTAGTTATTAATACTGGCATTACGGTAACCGTAAATGTGAATGTTAGTAGCATTAAAAACCTAACTGTAAATGGTACATTAAATTTTGTAAATAATAACCTTACCATAGCGAATAACGGTTCCATTACGGTGGGTGGCACAGTCAATTTTACCGGTACCGGGGTAATAAATGATACAGGAACTGGAAGTGGAACTACCTTAACTATAAGCCCTGGGGCAACCATAGCCACTGCAAATCCTGCCGGTTTTAATACTACTACTGGTACTGGTACTGACCCCATCGGTGGAAGTTTTAATATTCAAAAAAAGGGTATTAAAACATATGATCCTGGTGCAAACTATACTTATAATGGAATTGCAACCCAAAATACCGGCAGCGGCTTACCTACAATAATTTCCGGTAAGTTAACTATTTTGAATTCGGCCGGCGTTAAACTAAATAATATTACTCCTACAGGTACAATAACCATTAATTCGCCTGGTACTTTAACGGTAAATGGTTTGTTACAACCCACTGAGGCTCAGGTAATCGCCGGAAGCGGAACGCTCACTGGTAGCGGTACGGTAGAGGTAAGCCGTACAGCAGCTACCCCCGATTTTAGTAGCCAATACACTATTACCAACAAAACCTTGTCTAATTTAACGGTAAATTATAATGGAACAGGTGCACAAACTATTTCAGCTATAGATTATGGTAACCTTACAATCAGCGCCAATGGCCCCAGAACGGTTACCCTGCCCAACTCAGGAAACATAGGTATATCCGGAACCTTTAATCCAACCGCTACCAGTACCACCTATACTATTACTGGAAGTACGGTTAATTTTAACGGCTCAGGTACACAGTCAATTCCTGCTAATTTTAGCTTTAATAACCTAAGTACTTCTACGGGAGGAATAAAATCTGCGGGTTCCCCTGTTACGGTACAGGGAAATTTGTCAATCGGCAGTAATACTACACTTGCTACCGGTGCGGCCTTAAATGTTGCAGGCAATTTCAGCAATGCCGGAAACTTCACGCATAATAATGGCTCGGTCAATTTAAATGGGGCAGCACAGACCATTTCTGGCAATACCAGTTTTTACATCCTGAATCTGAGCGGTACTGGAAATAAAGACTTTGGTAATGCTGAAGTAACCATTGGCAACTCATTTACAGCGAATGGAGGCAGTATGGTCGGGGGATCATCAACCTTTATTTTTAATGGCAGCAATGGATCTATTACAGGCGCTAACGCCAAAAACTTTTATAAATTACAGATTAACAATGGAGCCAGCATTGCAGTAAACGGAGGCACTTTAAATATTAGCAATTCCTTTATTAATAATGGCGCATTCAACCAATCCGCAGGAAATACTACATTTAATAACAATCAAACATTAACAGGCACCGGTACTACTACTTTTGGAGGCTTAACTGTTCAAAGTGGGAGCTTTTTGAATGCGGGCACACACAATTTTACAATAAACGGGGGTTCCTTAAGCGCTTCCTCAGGTGGAACCTTTAATGGCGGAACCGCTACCGTCGCTTTTACAGGCGCAAGTAGTATTGGTAATGGTACAGGAACAATTAATTTTAACAATCTGACCATTGGATCAGGTACCTTGTCCAACTCGACAAATAAAAACTTTAGCTTATCTGGCAACTGGACTAATAACGGAACTTACACAGCAGGAGCCGAAACAATTACACTGAATGGAGCTGCACAAACAATTGGAGGAAACAATTCTACAACTTTTAGCAATCTAACTTTAGCAGGAACCGCTGATAAAACCCTGGACAATGATATTAGCGTAACCACAACACTCTCCCTCTCTGATAAAAAAATAAATACAGGGAACTATGTTCTAACGGCAGATAATATTACCCGCACCTCGGGATATATAGTAGGAAGCCTTCGTAAAAATTTTTCCCCCGGAAATAATGGGAGATCCTTTGATATTGGAACCTCCCTGTATACCCCCGTGACAATAAATTTCAACATTGTAACCAACTCTGGCTTCCTTACTGCAAGAACAACCGATGCAGACCATCCCAGCATTAATACTTCAACCATTGATCCATCACAAACTGTTAATCGACATTGGACGATTATAAAAGACAATAACCTTGCTTTTAACAATTATGCCATCAGCTTTGGTTATAATGTAACCGAAAATGATAATATAATACATGCACCAGCTTATATTTTAGGAAAATTTGATGGAGGTACATGGACTTATCCAACCATTACCTCTAGCCCTACAACTACTTCACTTACTGCTGCTGGACTAACTAGCTTCAGTGATTTTCAAGTAGGTCGGGAGAAAAATATCGCCCCCGTTCTGGCTCAGATCGGCGATAAGAGTGTGGATGAAAAAACCTTACTGACCTTTACCGCCACCGCCACCGATGAAAACCTGCCAGCCAATAC
>DASQIU010000096.1:0-4305 GCA_035631395.1 Daejeonella sp.
CCTTTTTTAAACAACATGATCGTGGGAAACCTGATTTATGGCAGTGTGCTGTTTGGCAGTTTTTACCTGCTGGCTAAACGTTATCCGGCTCTAAAAATCCGCTAAAAACTATTCAAAATATAAAAAACCCGATTAATTCGGGTTTTTTTATTTCAAAAAAAGCATTTTCTTGGCACAACCCGATCAAAAAAAGCAATTTAACCTTACTCCCAGATTTAGGATAGCGATGAGCAAACTAACCCTGGTGCTGCATTGGCTCAGAAATAACCTATCGCGAAACCAGTTTCTGATTCTCTCTGGAATCCTGGTGGGCTGTACCGCCGGCCTGGCCGGAGTAGTTTTAAAAATGCTGGTCCATTACATTCATTATATCATTACCAGTAAAGTTTATTTTGAAGAGCAGTTAATCTATTACATCCTGTTTCCTTTTTTAGGGATTACCTTAACCAGCCTGATGGTTATTTACCTCTTTAAGGGCCAGGACCGAAAAGGCATTCCTGCTATATTGTACGAGATAGCGCAGAACTCCAGTTTGGTATCCTCGGTAAAAATGTATTCACAAGTACTTCAAAGTGCGGTAACCGTAGGCTTAGGAGGCTCTGCAGGCCTGGAAAGTCCTATTGCCGTAACCGGATCGGCCATTGGCTCTAACTTTGCCAAAACCTATAAACTGGATTACAAGGAGCGTACCTTGTTGCTGGCGGCCGGTGCAGCAGCGGGAATTGCCTCGGCTTTTAATGCTCCCGTTGCCGGGATGATGTTTGCTTTTGAAATTCTGCTGGTCGGAGTGGTTTTTTCAGATTTCATTCCACTGGTAGTTGCTGTGGTATGCGGAAGTTTAATTTCCAAAATCATATTAAATGAAGAAACGCTTTTTCAATTTCAATCCCGGCAGGTATTTAATTATCTCAACATCCCCTTTTACCTGGTCTTAGGACTTATATGCGGCTTATATGCCCGGTATTTTGTGGTAGTAGCGCAGCGTGTAGAACATTTTTTCAAGGCACTTCAGGTCTCCAGGCTTCAAAAGGCCATGCTTGGCGGCGCACTATTATCGGTTTTATGCATGTTGTTACCCCCTTTGTTTGGCGAAGGATACCAAACGGTTAGAGAGTTGGCCCAGGGAAATGTAAAATCGACCATCCAACTAAGTTTTCTTAAATATTTTGATTACAAAGAATGGTTTACCTTATTATTTCTGGGCCTGGTTTGCATTTTTAAAGCCTTTGCTACCTCCATTACCATTAACAGCGGCGGCAACGGCGGGAATTTTGCGCCATCTTTAGTTTCCGGTGGCACGCTGGGCTATTTTTTTGCCATCCTGTGTGTTCAAATAGGAATACCCAATGTACCAGTTACCAATCTGGTTATTGTGGGGATGGCCGGCGTAATGAGTGGTGTTTTGTATGCGCCGCTAACCGCTATTTTCCTGATAGCCGAATCCAGTTCAGGCTATGACCTTCTAATCCCATTAATGATTGTTTCGGTGAGCTCGTACCTGATCGCTAAATGGTTTTCTCCCGTCTCGCCCGACTTAAAGAAACTCTCTGAAGAAGGGAAAATATTTACCCGCGAACATGATCAAAATCTATTATCCTTATTATCTACACCTGATCTGATTGATACAGATGTACAAACCATAAACTCCGGCGCTTCATTTGCCGATTTGATAGAACTCATTAAAAAAGGTAAACGGAATATTATCGGGGTGCTGGACGGAGAAAAATTGTCAGGGGTAATTACACTGGACGATATCAGACCACTCATGTTTAATCAGGAAGTATCGCCCAGCTTAAGCGTTCAGGAACTGATGAAAGCGGCTCCGGCAATAATTGATATCCGGGATGACATGCGTTATATCATTAAAAAATTTGATGAAACTAATACCTGGAATTTGCCGGTTTTAGATAAAGATATTTTTGTGGGATTTATTTCTAAATCGAAAGTTCTAAACCAATACAGAACTCTGCTAAAAGAATATTCGGGATAAATTTCAGTTATCGTTCGCCTAAAAGCAGATTTGTTACTAATAAAAGCCAGGGTACAAATAGAAGCCGTCAAATAGATACTGATCCAAAATATCCTAAGTTCAGTTCCACATCGGATTTTCCGGAAAATTAACAATATGGGCATATTTGGGCCCTAAGCCAATCACTGCTTCTTTCCAAAGGTTTTCTTCATCTTCCACAAAAATCAGATCGGGATTATATTTATTACTGATTAACCAGGAATTTTGCTCCAGCTCTGTTTCCAGTTGCTCCTCTCCCCAACCTGAATAACCAATAAAGAATTTAATCTCATTAGAGTGGATCTGGCGGCTATTGATCAAAGTTTTAAGGGTTTCAAAATCTCCACCCCAAAACAAACCATCTGTAATTTCAATACCACTATTCAAACGATCATAGCAGCAATGAATAAAATGCAAGGTATCCTGGCCAACGGGGCCGCCAATAAAAACCGGGAAAGTGGCATCCCAGCATTCCGGAATAATATCGTTTAGCAAAAGATCACTTCGCTGGTTAAGGACAAAACCGATACTTCCTGCATCAGAATCTTCAGAAAGCAAAACCACCGACCTTTTAAAATTGGGGTCTAACATAAAAGGTTCTGATAACAGTAAACTGCCCTTTTGATGTTGATGTGTGTTAAGCATAGCTATTAAACAAGCCGTTAATATATTGTGTTTGGACCAAACATTTGCAATAATCGGGAACAAAAAAATATTAAATGTTTAGCATGAACACATTTAGTAGATTTGCAGCAAGAATAATGCCCATGTCAGTAGATAAAGAAACATTAGAAAACTTACGTCAGGATTACCGTTTAGAAACCCTTAGCGAAAATGATGTAGCCCCCAACCCATTCAAACAGTTTGGGAAATGGTTTAAAGAAGCTCTGGATGCCAATCTTTTTGAACCCAATGCCATGACTCTGGCCACGGCCAGTCATGATGGAAAACCTTCGGCCCGAATAGTTTTACTGAAAGGTTTTGATGAGCATGGATTTGTTTTTTACAGCAATTATTTAAGCGGTAAAGGGAAAGAAATGGCCAAAAATCCGGTAGTAGCTCTGGTGTTTTTCTGGAGTGAGCTGGCCCGCCAGGTGCGCATAGAAGGAACGGTAGAAAAGTTAAGTAAAGAGGAATCAAGCCGTTATTTCCAGTCCAGACCCAAAGGAAGCCAACTGGCGGCCCTGGTATCTCCACAAAGCCAGATTCTGCCCAACCGCGAGGTATTGGAAGAAAACTGGAAAGAAATGGAAGCTAAATATGAAAATAAAGAAATCGGCAAACCTTCTTATTGGGGCGGATATATTGTAAAACCGCAGGTGATTGAGTTTTGGCAAGGCCGTGAAAGCCGCCTGCATGATCGGATTGTGTATAAGAAAGCCGATAAAAAGAATTGGAAGATTGTAAGGCTTGCTCCTTGATGGGGTTGGCTTTTAGTTATTAGCTGTTGCTTGTTCTGCTAATACTTATTGCTAACTGCTTCTATCAGCTCAAAGCTTATTAGAAAACGTTAGTTTCATTTTTCTTGGCTTAAAGCAGTCCCGCTTTCCGCTCATACGGCGCAGGCCGTAGCCACCGGGCCGGTATCCGCTGCAATCAGGTTTATGATTTTTGTTTTGAACGCTGTCGGATTGAAAAGACCTCCCAGGTTTCAAAAACCTGGGAGGTCTGGAACGTAGCTTCTAAAGATAAAACACTAAAAACAAATAGCCCTTAAATAACAAAGCCGTTCAAATTTATTGAACGGCTTTGTTATTTTTTGTGACTTTAGCTATTAGCGCTAATCGTTTAATATACTTTGACCATAAAGATATAGTCTTTCAGCTTTTTAATTTGATCTGTGCGGCTTAAACCAGCCAGAGAGTTCTTCTTGTTCAGCACCAACCTATCTTCCAGAGAATCCTGAGGAATAGAGGCCAAAGAGCGCAACAAATAATTAGACTTGATAGCAAAAGCGGCGCCTTCGGCCTGAGTTTGCTTACCGTTTATGATACCTATAACGTTTCCTTTATTATCCAATAATGGACCACCACTATTTCCAGGATTAACGGAAATATCTACCTGGTAAGAAAGGGTATCTCCGGCAAAACCGGTTAAGGAGCTTAAATATCCTTTATTGAACACCCGTTCATCGCGAGGGAAACCAATGGTATATACATCTTCACCCAGATCTGAGGCCGACTTCTTAAAGGTATAAGGCAAAGATTGGAAAGACTTAAAATTAGAGTCAGTGATATGCAAAACTGCTATATCGTAAGCCGGATCTACATAAACTTGTTTTGCTTTAAAAGATTCTC
>DASQIU010000097.1:0-28744 GCA_035631395.1 Daejeonella sp.
AAACGGTTGCTCACCTCCATTAATTCCTTATATGCATATGCAACTTCATCAGGCTGGGTATATAATCTGGAGCTATCTACATCGCTATTATCTACTCCATCTTCTTCACCGCCGGTAACACCCAGCTCAATCTCTAAAGTCATACCCATTTTTTTCATCCGCTCCAGGTATTTTCTGCTGATCTCAATGTTTTCTTCAATAGATTCTTCAGAAAGATCGAGCATATGCGATGAAAACAAAGGTTTACCATGTACCGCAAAAAATTTCTCACCATGATCCAGCAAACCATCTATCCAGGGAAGCAGCTTTTTAGCGGCATGGTCAGTATGTAATATCACAGCCACACCATAATGCTCGGCTAATAAATGAACATGCTGAGCAGCCGAAACAGCCCCTAAAATGCAGGCCTGCAATTGGTCATTATTCAAAGATTTTCCGGCATAAAATTGGGCGCCACCATTTGATAACTGTATAATGACAGGTGAATTAACCGCCCGAGCAGTTTCCATAACCGCATTGATAGAGTTAGTACCGATAACGTTTACTGCGGGCAAAGCAAACTGATGCTCTTTTGCTTTTTCAAACAATGCCTGAACGGCATCTCCGTGTAAAACACCTTTGAAGTTTTTCAGATTCATATGGTTAAAGTTAATTTATGTCGAAGTTAGAAATTTTTAGCCCAAGCTATGCAGCAAATTCATATTTATAAAGCTACAAGCATTAAAAAACAAGAATTAGAACCTGTAAATCAGACTTTAAACAAGTGTATTTAATACATACATGATTTTCAAAAATTTTGTTTCTTTGTAGCTTCACCAAAAAAATAACAATGGCCTGGTTCAAGAGAGAGAAAAAAGGAATTATCACCACTACCGAAGAGAAAAAAGAAGCTCCAGATGGCATGTGGAATAAATGTCCTACGTGTAAAAAGGCTTTACATTATGCCGATCAGGTAGAAAATCAATATGTATGCCATTACTGCGGCTATCATTTACGCATTGGCTCCAAAGAATATTTTTCTATCCTTTTTGATAACAATGAGTTTACGGAATTATTCCCTAATCTGCGCTCGGGTGATCCTCTAAACTTTGTGGACAGTAAAAAATATACGGCTCGTCTGGAAGATAGCTATGCCAAAACTGGTTTAAATGATGCTATCCGCTCTGGTCATGGAAAAATTAACGGTCAGGATCTGGTTATTGCCTGTATGGATTTCAACTTTATTGGCGGATCCATGGGTTCTGTTGTGGGTGAAAAAATTGCCCGTTCTATTGATTATAGCATCCAGCACCGGATTCCTTTTATGATGATCTCCAAATCGGGTGGCGCCCGCATGATGGAAGCCGCTTTTTCATTGATGCAAATGGCTAAAACATCAGCCAAATTAGCCTTATTAAGCCAGGCGAAAATTCCTTATATTTCTTTATTAACTGATCCAACAACCGGTGGGGTTACCGCCTCCTACGCTATGCTGGGCGATATCAACATTGCCGAACCAGGCGCTCTGATTGGATTTGCCGGGCCAAGGGTAATTAAAGAAACCATCAAAAAAGACTTGCCTAAAGGTTTCCAAACCGCTGAATTTGTTCAGGAGCATGGCTTTTTGGATTTTATTGTTGACCGCCGTCAAATGAAAACCAAACTTTCCGCATTTTTAAATATGATGGCTCATTAAGCTATCTATTAGCTTTTGGCTATTAGCTGATAGCCAAAAGCTAATTACTAATGCTCACAGAGAGCTAATATTTAGAAAAGCAAAGTCTCTATAAATCGGTACCGATAGCCCCGCTTTCCGTTCCAAATCCTCATTCCGCTAAAGCTTCATTCCGGGTTTTACACTACAATCGGGTTTAGATTTCACCTGTCATTCCAAGGAACGAAGAATCTGTATCCCCAAAAAGCATCCTGAGATGCCTCATTCATTGGGGATAAAAAATGATGAAAGCAGTTAGATTACAAAATTGACACCTAAAAAGGTTACCCAGATAAACTCAATAGCTTTATTATATCTTTGCTTTTCCCAACCTTTCGAATCCTCAAATTTCCCCAAACAATTAACCCCAAAAAGCAATTAATCAGAATAACTTCTCATTTTAAAATACGAGTGATGAAAATTGTTTTTGGGGTATTAATATCCTGTCTGATAAGCCTTCAGGCCTGCCAAACCAGGCAAGGAAACAAAAGTTTAGAGCAAAAAGTGGCCGAGGCTTACGGCATTGAGCATTTTAAGAATATCAAACATCTGGCCTTTACTTTCCGGGTTAAAAAAGATACCGCAGAACACTCCCGGCACTGGAATTGGGACATTGCTAACCAAACAGTAAGCCTGACTTCAGACAAAGAAAACATCACCTACCGCCGTGATACCATCAAATCAGAGCAAATGAAATCGGTTGATCAAAAATTTATCAATGATCAATACTGGTTACTTTTTCCCTTCCACTTAATTTGGGATAAAGGCATGAGCATGGAATATAAGGACAAGGTTTCATCGCCCATACGTCATCAGGAAAGCAAATTACTCACTGTTCAATTTGATAAAAACGTGGGTTATACGCCCGGTGATGCTTATGACTTGTATGTGGATCCAAACAAACATTTAATTACAGAATGGTCTTACCGGGCTGGCGGCGCTTCTACTCCTACCATAACTACCACCTGGGAAGATATTAAAGAATTTAAAGGCTTAAAAATAGCCGAAAACCACTTGAGCGCAGATAATAATTTTAGGGTTTGGTTTACTGATATTAAAGTAGATTAGCCTTTCGGCGATACCAATCAAGCAAAAACACTCCCCTTATTACATATCTAAAACAAAATTATCTTTGTTTTTAAAACATTTTACCCTAACTTAAATTCAATATTTATAAAAGGGTTTTCTAAATGAGGTTCAAAGCATTTTTTAAAACGTACTATTCTGCTTTCCTAGTCCTGATCATTTTAGTAATTTTTTCAATTTTTACCTCTTATGAATCCAAACAGTCCATTACCGAGCGAAGAGCCCGACTGTTCGAGATGAATTCCCAAAAAGTTATTGATGCATTACAAGACCGTATTATAGACTATGTGCAGGTTCTTAAAGGGTATCAAGGTCTTTTTTATGCTAGTGATTCTATTACTGCCCAAGACTGGAAACTATATACCGGAACCTTAAATACAACCAAAGTTTATCCCGGCATACAGGCCATTGGCTTTGCCAAATATATTCCAAGAAATAAGGCATCAGAACTAGAAAACCTGATCAGAAAAAATGGATTTCCGGACTTTAGCATCAAATCTACTTTTAACCATGCTTATTTGGCGCCCATTATTTATATCGAGCCATTTAGCGGTGCTAACCTCAAGGCTTTCGGCTATGATATGTATAGCGATCCGGTAAGAAAAAAAGCCATGGACCGGGCATATTTAACCGGAGAACCAGCTATGACCCAAATAGTAACTTTGATGCAGGAAACTAAACATCAACCGGGCTTTCTTTTATATCTTCCTGTTTATATAAATCCTCAGGAGAACAAAATACCAGGGAATCGACAAAATATAAAGGGTTTTGTGTATTATCCATTTAAAGCTCATGAATTGATGCACTTTCTGCACCGGCACATTACAGACCTCAACATCGAGATCTATGATGGCCTCACTCAGCAGAAAAACAATTTACTATTTGCGTCTGACTCCCTTTTTATGGTTCAAAATAAAAAGGTAAAAGAAGAGTTTAAAACTGATACGGTTATCAACCTGGCGGGAACACCATGGAGACTGCACATCAGCCCCAATAAAAAATTCGGTTCTGATATAGAGAAAAACCAACCTCTGATGATCCTTATCCTGGGGCTTTTCATTTCCTCTTTGTTGTTTTTGGTAACCTTCACCATTATTAAACGAAAGTCTGAAATTTCACAAAAATTACTCACCACCAAGGCCTTAGAAAACAAAAAAGGCGAGTTTATTGGAATAGCAAGCCATGAGCTAAAAACCCCATTAACCAGCATTAAGGCGTATATTCAGTTGCTGGAAAGATCAGATCTGGGGCAAAAGGAAAAAGGCTATGTAAATAAGGCCAACTCCAACATCAACAAATTAAGTAGCCTGATACGAGATTTACTGGATGTTTCAAAAGTAGAAGCAGGCCAACTCCAACTAAATATTTCTTCCTTCCCTTTAAAGGATCTGCTGGACGTGAGCATTGAAAATGTTCAGCACCGGTACAACAGCCATACCATTATAACTCCTGAGTATCTGCCGAAATTAAGCATCCAGGGCGATTTATTAAGACTTGAACAGGTAATAACCAATTTGCTAATCAATGCCATCAAATACTCGCCCAATGCCAATAAAGTATATGTGGATGCCAAACTTTTAGGGAGCGAAGTGTGCATCAGCATTAGGGATGAAGGGATTGGCGTTTCAAAGGAAAATCAGCAAAAAATATTCGATCGTTTTTTCAGGGCCAAAGAGCTATCACCTATGCTTTCCGGTTTAGGTATGGGGCTGTATATTTCTAATGAAATTATTAAGCTGCATCAGGGAAGAATAGAGGTTGAAAGCGAAACCGGGAAAGGCGCCATCTTTTACGTCTATCTACCTTGGGAATCCGTTCAATAACACAAAAGCCCTAAAAAAGGGCCTTTGAGATAGTTTTTTTAGGTTACATCGGTTTAAAGCTTGGAAAGACCTGGTTCATGATCAATCATCCTGCCAGAGGAACGCCCCTTATGTTTAGGTACAAAATCAGTTCCCATATGAGAAACTGAACCTGGATCGAAATGATGAATATGGTCTGGCTTGTTTCCATGATCATCGATATCAGGAAATTCATCTTCTTCTTCATCACCCTCAATAGGGATTAAATCATCGTCATCCTCATCGTCATCATCGCCGGGACCGGGCATATTTTGGTTTTTGGCATCTGAAGCAGCAAGGCTTTCATTGATACCGTAGGCTTCATCCTCCAAAAACTCACTCCTATCTTCCACATACTCTTTCCTGACAGGATCTTCAGATTGCCTGTAAGGATTATTTTCCCCTCTCAAATTCTCATCCTGATCATTTAAGACATTCATACCAAATTCTGCCATATTAATGCCATTTAGGTTAGAAATAATTTATTACTATAACGTAACAAATGGTTCCGGGGGTATTGTTTGTCATATTATTTATTATACCCGAATGGCTGAATAATCTCTGGACCGCGATTTTATATGACTTTTTTGGGTTCAAATGATGACAGTATCTGTTATAGAAAAGTAGCAGAAATCAATCTTGTAAATCCTGAAATCTTAAAAATCCTAAACGCGGGATCCTAAATCTGATCAGGCTTTCACCAGACAAATTTCCTTGATCTTTTCGATGGCATAATCTACCTCTTCTTTGGTATTGTATTTACTGAAAGAAAAGCGCACGGCCGGACGCTGAGGATTAGCGTTGATGCCGTTTAATACATGCGAACCAATATTGGTACCAGAACTGCAGGCGCTGCCTCCGGAGGCAGAAATACCGGCTATATCCAGGCTAAATAATAACATCTCGGCCATTTCCATTTCCGGGAAGGAAACATTTAATACGGTATATAAGCTATTTTCAGGCGCAGTTTCGCCATTAAACATGATACCCGGAATATTTTTTTCCAACTGAGTTTTCATATAGCTTTTCAGGTCCTGAACATATTGTTGATGCTCAGACATATGCTCATAGGCAATTTCCAGAGCCTTGGCCAATCCTACAATTCCATAAACATTTTCAGTTCCACCACGCATATTTCGCTCCTGAGCGCCGCCAAAAATCATGGGTTTTATTTTTATATTTTGATTAATGTACAGAAAACCTACTCCTTTAGGTCCATGCAACTTATGAGCGGCACAAACCAAAAAATGCACTTTCAGTTTACTCAGATCATGCGGGTAATGTCCCATGGTTTGAACCGTATCGCAATGATAAATGGCATCATATTGCTCGCAAAGATCTCCAACTTTTTCAATATCTGTTAAGGTTCCAATTTCATTGTTGGCATGCATCAGCGACACAAAACTGCGCTCGTTATTTTTCAGCAATTCCTCCAATTGGTTCAAATCCACGTTTCCACGGGCATCTACATCTACAAAACTTAAGCGGATAAGACCATTTTTTTCCAATGACTCTAACGTATGCAACACAGCATGATGTTCTATACGCGAAGTAATGGCGTGCTTAATGCCATGATCTATAATTCCGCAGCGAATAGCCGTATTATCGGCCTCGGTTCCTCCAGAGGTAAAAAATATCTGCGAAGGCGAAGTATGCAATAACCCAGCTACGGTTTTACGGGCTTTTTCAATAATGGTACGCACCTCGCGGCCATGGGCATGTATGGAAGATGGATTGCCATAATGGTTCTCCATCACCTGGTACATTTCCTTTAAAACTTCTTTATCAACCGGGGTAGTAGCCGCATTATCAAAATAAACACGCATTGGATTTTATATTTAAGTTATTGAATGGTTAGGGATTTGATCTGTTTTTTTGTGCTAAAATTACTGCTGAAGCTGTAAAATGGAATGCATATCTGTAATTATCATTTCGGCAAGTTTCTCAGCCTCGGCCTGGCTGGCCGACTCAGAATAGATACGGATAATGGGTTCGGTATTTGACCGGCGTAAATGCACCCATTGTTTATCAAATTCTATTTTCAGCCCGTCAATGGTACTGTGGGGTTTATCCTGATATTTCTCCTGAACTTGTTGCAATAAAGCATCAATATCCATTTCAGGAGTCAGGGTAATTTTATTTTTGGAGATAAAATATTCCGGATAAGAGCGGCGCAATTCAGAAACGGATTTACCCGATTTAGCCAGATGCGTTAAAAATAAAGCAATTCCAACCAGGGCATCGCGTCCATAATGCAATTCAGGGTAAATGATCCCGCCATTGCCTTCGCCGCCAATAACGGCCTTGTTTTCTTTCATTTTGTTGACCACATTCACCTCTCCTACCGCGGCTGCGCTATAGGTTTGGCCGGCCATTTCGGTTACATCCCGTAAGGCCCGGGTAGAAGAAAGATTTGAAACCGTGCTGCCCGCAGTATGTTTCAAAATATAATCGGCAACAGCCACCAGGGTATATTCTTCGCCAAACATGACACCATCCTCACAAACAAAACAAAGGCGGTCTACATCCGGATCTACGGCAATGCCCAAATCAGCTTTGTGGGTTATAACTTCCTGAGAAAGGGCCGTTAAGTTTTCGGGCAAAGGCTCCGGATTGTGTGGAAAATGACCGTCGGGCTTACAATATAATTCATAAACCGTATTTACTCCCAAAGCTTTTAATAAAGCCGGAACAAATATCCCACCCGAAGAATTAACACAATCTATAGCAACTTTAAAATTGGCCTTTTTAATCGCTTCGGCATCTACTAAAGGCAACGCCAGAATTTTATCAATATGCTTTTGCAGGTAGCTATCATCATATTTCAAGGCACCCAAATCATCCACTTCGGCATAGTCTATCTCCGTTTCGGCCAGGGCCAATACGGTTTTCCCTTCCTCATCACTAATAAACTCACCTTTATGGTTCAACAATTTCAGGGCATTCCATTGTTTTGGATTATGGCTGGCCGTAATGATAATGCCTCCTCCGGCATCTTCATCCGGAACGGCAATCTCCACCGTGGGTGTAGTAGAAAGTCCTAAATCAACCACCTGAATGCCGATACTTTGCAAAGTACCTACTACCAGGTTGCGCACCATTTCTCCTGATATACGAGCATCACGGCCAATAACAATCTTATTTTTTCCCGTAGTTTGAACTACCCAGGTTCCAAAAGCGCTGGTAAATTTAATGATATCTGCCGGAGTAAGACCATTACCGGCGGTACCGCCAATTGTTCCCCGAATGCCTGAAATTGATTTAATTAAGGTCAAAATTGTTTGTTTTTAGAAAACCAAAAATAACAATAAATGCTATAACCTTCAACCAAATACACAAATACAGCATATCAAAACCCGAAATGTCTATATTTGAAACTTTAAATTTTGGAGAGAGTGTATGCCTAGAAAGTGGTTTCAAAACTGGTTTAATTCACCGTATTATCATATTCTTTATCATCAGCGAAATGATGAGGAAGCTGAGTTTTTTATGGATAACCTCTGTACATACCTCCATCCGGCTGCCAACTCCCGCTTATTGGATATTGCCTGTGGCCGGGGCCGGCATTCCATTTACCTCAATAAAAAAGGTTATGATGTTACCGGTATTGACTTATCAGTAGCGAGCATTAAATATGCCCAACAGTTTGAAAATGAGAACCTGCATTTTCATGTACACGATATGCGGCATCTGTTTTACATCAATTATTTCGATATTGCATTTAATCTTTTTACCAGCTTTGGATATTTTGAATCTGAAAAAGACCATTTGAATGCATTAAAAACTTTCCGAAAATCCTTAAAAAAAGACGGGGTTCTGGTTCTGGATTATTTCAACAGTGAAAAAATCATCCGGAATTTAACTCAACAGGAAATTAAAACGGTTGACGGAATTGATTTCCATATTAACAAAAAAGTAATCAACGGAAAAATCATCAAAAGCATTGTTTTTGAACATAAAAACAAGGAATTTGCCTTTAAAGAAGAAGTAAAGGCCTTTAAATTTGCTGATTTTGAAAGAATGTTTGATCGCAGCGGCTTCAAAATAATTAATTATTTTGGCGATTATGCCTTGCAACCTTTTGACGAATGCAAATCTGAACGCTTAATTTTTATTTGCCAAAAAGCGGATGTTTGATCAACTGATACAACTAGACCAGCATTTATTTTTTGCCATTAACCAGGGCTTGGCCAACCCCTTTTTTGACTGGTTGATGCCCTTATTGCGTAACCGCTTTTTCTGGGTGCCATTATACCTTTTTTTGGCTGTTTTCCTGACCAGAAACTATGGCTTACGTGGCTGGCGGATTTTACTTTTCTTACTCATTACTTTTGCTGTTACAGATTATCTAACCGCCTCAGTTATTAAACCTACAGTAGAACGCTTACGCCCTTGCAATGATCCGATACTAAAAACAGAGGTACGCAATTTAGTTGCCTGCGGCAGTGGCTACAGCTTCCCTTCAACCCATGCGGCCAATCATTTTGCCATCGCGTTATTTCTGATCGGCATGTTTTATCGTCGTTGGAAACCCATTTTACCCTTAGCCGTTTTATGGGCTGCCTCGGTTTGTTTTGCCCAGGTTTATGTTGGCGTTCATTATCCCCTGGATGTAACTTTTGGAGCCCTGATTGGAAGTATAACGGGTTATATGATAGCGGCCATTTTAAAGATTACTCAGCCTTTTAGAAAATGGAACTCTGGAAACTAATATTATTATTTGGAAGTGCTTTTTTAGGCGGACTGGGTATATTTCTGTTTAAGAAGGATAATACGCAAAAACTAAAGCTGATCCTTTCTTTTAGCGGCGCTTATTTATTTGCCATTACGGTTTTACATCTGATGCCCGAAGTTTACCATTCTGGCGATAAGTTTGTAGGATTATTTATACTCAGTGGTTTTTTGCTGCAAATTTTAATGGAGCAATTCTCTGAGGGAATTGAACACGGCCACATCCACCGGCACCAGCAAGAGCATTATGCCTTCCCGCTAGGCATTATGATTAGCTTGTGTTTGCACGCTTTTCTGGAAGGAATGCCCCTGGCCCAGGGTCGGCATAATGATTTGGTATTTGGTATTGCCCTGCATCATATACCCGCAGCCTTTGCTTTGGGCAGTGTTCTCTTGCAAAACAAAATCCGCAAAGTTCGCCTCATCCTTTTCCTGACACTTTTTGCCATTATGTGTCCTTTAGGATACTTTTTCAGCTATGAAATTGGCCAGGGATTTATTGAGGGAATCAGTTCTTATTTCGACCGGATTATGGGCATTGTGATTGGGATATTTCTGCACATTTCAACCACTATACTGTTCGAATCGAGCGTGGACCATAAATTTAATCAGAAAAAATTAGCGGCCGTTTTATTGGGCGTAGGTATTGCCTTGATAGGATTTTTCATACATTAAACCTACCGGGATTTATCCTCGCATTTTATCCAAAAGCCGGTTTAGCTCTTTGGCCTCTTCCTCGTTCAGGTTTTTTTTTAAGATGTCATTTACCTGCATATCGGCATCTATTTGCGCCAAAATATCCAGGCCTTTATCGGTAATCAAAATATCAACCGCCCGGCGGTCATGTTGACTGATACAACGGCTTACCAATTCTTTTTGAACCAGGCGCATTACAATTCGTGAAGCATCAGACATTTTATCCAGCATACGCTCTTTTAACAAATTAATAGTAGCCGGTTTAGGATACTGACCACGCAATATTCTTAAAACATTGAACTGCTGCAAAGTAACCTGATACTTGTCAAAATTTTGACGCAAAAGATTGGATACCCAACCATAGGTATAGAGAACATTTACCACCGATTTGTGATAGTCATTTTCAAATTTTCCGGTTATTTCTTTTTCCAGCTCCATTATCTCAATACAACAATTTTAAAAACAGAATTTCTTACAAAATTACTTTACAGATTTATCCGCTTCTTTTTCCCGGCCATATTTCCAGGGACAGTGCCGGCATTTATTTTTACAGCACTTTCCCCGTTTTAAATGATAAGCCTCTGTAAAAACCAGGTTCCCGTTAGGATCAATATAATAATCTTCGCCTAATTTCAGCACCGGTTTAATAGCTTAATAGGTAAATGGCCTTCAAAATGACTTTTCAAGTAGTTTCCATCACCGTGAAGCGTCCATATTTCCTGGGGTTTTACCTGGTTAATCATCTCCAAAATATCATTCCAGTCCACATGATCTGAAATAAGCAATTCCAGGTCATTATACTTTTGCAGGGCTTTCCATCCGGAAGCAAAAACCTTTAATACATTTTTGGCCCTGAAATAACTGTCAAAGGTAATGGGTGGCACCAGATATACATAATCCTGCTGGGCCTGTTTCATCAACTTGCGGTTATAAGGCTCGTATTTTCCCGGCAGGTAATCATACTTTTCATAAATCTTATTAATTGGCAGAATATTATGATGAACCAATACTTTACGTTGCGGACAGTGTTCTGAAATAAGGCTGATCAATCGCTGGGCTTTACCCAGCGAATACGCTCCAAGCAAAATATTATGATTGGATGCGTTTAGCTTTAAAATTTCGGCAACAGGGTCTGGATGCTGCACCTGCGGATTGGCAAAAGTAGTTTCTGTAATCAATACATCGGCTTGTACAAATTCTATCGCTTTGCAAGTATTATCGCTTTGCAATTTATAATCGCCGGTAAATAAGTAGCGGATGCCCTCATACTCCAGTAAAACCTGGGCAGAACCCAAAATATGTCCTGCGGAAATAAAACTGATTTGAACCCCATTAATTTCAAAAGGCTGATTATAGGGATGGATCATAAAATTGGCGCCCGCATTTTTCTTATAGCGCAACTCCATAATATCGGCCGTTGGAGCTGTACAATGCACATTCTGGTTTCTCGGAACAGCATGGTCGCCATGGGCATGGGAAATGATGGCCCTGGCTACCGGCATTTTCGGATCGAGGTAAAAATCGCCGGTACGGCAATATAAACCGTACTCGTTTAAAACTAAAAAATCTGGAATAATCATGCAGAAAGAGGATTCATTGATAAAAACTGTTCATGCAAGGCCAAAACCTGTGGCATTAACAACTGCTTTTCATCGTTTATAATTGTAAAATCGGCAAAATGCTCTTTTTTCTCATCAGTAAGCTGTTTGTCCATACGCAGTTTTACCGCATCTGCAGAAACCTGGTCACGCTGCATAATGCGCTGTATTTTTAGCGCTTCCGGGGCTTTTACCAAAATGGAATAGTTGCACATCCGGTAAGAGCCACTTTCAAACAGCAAGGCAGCTTCTTTGAGGATATAAGGGGCATGGTTTTGTTTTAAGGCCCAATGGTCAAAAGCCCTAAAAACTGCCGGATGAACCAATGCATTTAGTTTTTCCAGGGCTGCATGATCCTGAAAAACAATATCGGCCAAATATTTACGGTTCAGCTCTCCGGCATTGGAATATGCTCCCGCACCAAAGGTCTGAACAATGCCCCATTTAAGTTCTTCATCGGTGTGCATAATGGATTTGGCCACGTCATCGGCATAAAAAACTGGAATGCCTAATATTTCAAACATACGGCAAACAGTTGTTTTGCCGCTGCCAATTCCTCCGGTGATTCCAATTTTGAGCATTATTTACGTATTAAAAAGTCTATAGTTTGTGGTTCTATCCGCACTATTTTACAATAGCTTGGCACTTGCCTTACATGCACCGGCAATTTGGAATATCCCCACTCACGCCAATTATCCAGGTTTACGGTAACATCAAAATCATTACGGTCTATTTTCTCGTAATTATTTAAGGCTACCATCAGCGTTATTGTTATTTTATCAGGCAATAATTTCACATCCTGATAAGGTTTATTATTGAGTATTTTAACCGGCACCTCAATGCTTGTTTCTGTAAATTCATCAACGGGAATGTTTACTCCAACCATTGCCGGATAAATAGACACATTGGCCTTTTGCGGCTTTTTCAAGGCAACTGTACTGGTAATGGAGTTGCTGATATTTTTCAATTGCAGATTTTCGGTATCCCAGCTATCCATTTGTGCCAGATCATCCCGCGGCCCCGTAATGGTAACATAGCCGGGCACCAGTTTTATTGGCCCGGAAATACCGTATTGACTTTTAAACAAGATATTTTGCTGTAATTTAATGGGTACCTTCTTAATTGATCGGGCCGAAAAATCGAAATAAAGCGTATCTGGCTGTACGTTGATAATTTTTTGATTAGATTCCAACTGCTGATTAATGGGAATTAATTGGTCAGAAAAGCTGACATAATTATGTTTGCTCAGTTCTCTTAAATTCACATTTACGGATTGTGGATTAACCCGAAGCCGGGCAAACAGCAATTGCCAACCGGTGCCTTCTACCTGCAATTTTACGGTATCGCTTTGCAGCGGATGAAAAGCCTTATTCTGAGGGAAATTAATATAATTAACCAGGGTTTTTACCTGATATACATAGCGATTGCCCAGGGCAAAAAACAACCAGGCCCCTACTGCCAAAGCAAGGCATATAAAAAATATGGAAAGCCGTCGGCTTTCTGATTTACTGAGCTTTATTAAAGGCATATAAATGTGATCCCCAAAAATAACTAAATTAAAAATGCCGCCCCAAAACAAGAGCGGCATTATTAAAACCTTATTTTAGGTCTTCGAAAGACTACTTAGCCTCTGGTGCATTTAAAGCTTTTGAAGCTTCTAAAGAGATAGACGATTTTTCGAATTTAATTTTGGTACCACTTTCTACCTCAATTAAAAAAGTAGTTTCGCCTACTTCTACAATTTTACCATGTATACCGGATGTGGTTATTACACGATCGCCTTTTTTTAACTCTTCAACATATTTTTTATGATCCTTTGCTTTTTTCATTTGTGGTCTGATCATGAAAAAGTAGAATACCACAATAATTAAAAGCATGGGCAAAAATCCAGAAAGCTGTTCCATTGAGATTTGTAATAAAATTGAGTTTAACATAAATTAATTAGTTTCGGGGTTTAACATCGCCGATAAGATGTAATTCTGTTTCAGCGGGTACTGTATTAGCAATTACAGTAATCACTTTGTTTTGCATGCCACTACGGCCACTGCTATTAAATACCACGCTAATTTTGCCTTCCTGGTTGGGAGCAATAGGCTCACGAGAAAATTCGGGAACTGTACATCCACAACTAGCCGCAGCATCAGAAATAATCAACGGGGTTTTACCAATATTCTTAAATACGAAACTGTAGTTTACCTGCTCTCCTTCGGCAATCTGGCCAAAATCATAAGATTCTTTTTCAAACTTAAATACCGGAGCGTTGGCTGTATCAATTACAGAAGTAATGGCCGCGGCGTGGTCTGGTCCATCTTCTACAACCTGCTCAGTTGGTTTTTGGTTAGTACAGGCAGCAAAAAGTGCAATGGCAACAAGAGGAAAAATAACTTTCTTCATCAATTAAAAAATGTTTATCTGTTTATCAAAACAGGCTTTATCCGGTCTACTCTACTAAACCCCTACCCACTTTACGAATTTTGCCCGCGGCCTTCAAATCGGCCAAAATTTTATCTAAAATACCGTTTATAAATGAATTACTACGCGGTGTACTAAACTCTTTTGAAATCTCGATATACTCGTTAATTGTAACCTTAACCGGGATGGACGAAAAATGAATCAACTCTACAATGGCCATACGCATTAACAAGGTGTCCATCAATGCGATACGCTCGGCTTCCCAGTTTTTGGTTTTTTGACCAATTAGTTGCTGATATTCTGTTTCAAACGCTACGGTTTTATTAAACAGATCAATAATATATGGCCGATCTTCTACCCAACTTGGACAAACCTCAGCCAATTTATTTTCATAAGGATTGGTATTAGTAAAGTTTTTAAAGGTTTTTGCCACCAGAGCTTGCAAAACATCTTTATCTACCGGCCAGTTGATGAATTTTTCTTCAAAAATTTGCTCTACACCCGGCGATTTTAAAATCAATTTTTTGAAAATATACTTGATAATATCCTTATCAGATTTGATGGTATGCTCTGTAAGGTTTAAAAAGTCCTGGTATTCTGGTGCATTTTTTAGTGCAGTGAAAATAGACTTGCTTACTTCGGGATCAAATTCCCAGGATATTTTATAGTTTTTTACCGCCTCTAAATATTGCGGATTTTGCCTTAAAGAATCAATAAAAAGGTTCTGCTGCAGTTTGGTGCTGGCATTCAAATCCTCTTCAGAAGGCAAAAGTTTATTAGCTCGATCCTCGGCGTCAATCAAACTGTAATCTGCAACCTCAACTAACAAGGATAATAGCCAGATGTACATTTCAAAAACCTTCTCTACACTCTGTACCAGAGTTTTTTCAAAGGGTTTTACTTCTTTTGATTCTGATTGCTGGTATGAATATAATACCTGCAGCGTTTTCACCCGAAGGTGCCTTCTGTTTAACATGTATAAGAACGAATTATTGTTTACTATATAGTACTCAACCCCTGATTTTAGTAGGTTGCTTTTATTTTACGGATATCTTCAATGCGCTTTTCGGCAATTTTATTAGCTGCCTCATTGGTTGGAATATTATCCGATTTTGATTTTCTAAGTACATTACGGGTAGCCTCATAAATGTTTTCGGCCAACTGCATGGTGCGTTTTTTGCTAAATCCGGCAATTTCAGAGTAGCAGTTAATTAATCCGCCGGCATTAATTAAATAATCTGGCGCATACAGAATGCCCTTTTCCAGCAATTGCCGCCCCTGAACCGCTTCGTCGGCCAATTGGTTATTAGCCGATCCGGCAATAATGGCACAACGCAGTTTATCAATAGTTTCTGAATTAATGGTTGCTCCTAAAGCACAAGGGGCATAAATATCCACATCCAGATCAAAAATATTATTATTCGGTACGGCTTCGGCCCCGTATTTTTTGGCCACATAGCCCAGGCGTTCCTCGTTAATATCACTAATGTACACCTTCACATTTTCCTCTCTCAACAGGCCAACTAAGCTTTCGCCCACATTACCAATTCCCTGTACCACTACTGATTTTCCGGCCAGGCTATCGTTGCCATATAATTCTTTAACACTGGCTTTGATACCCATAAAAACCCCTTTAGCCGTAACTGGCGAAGGATCTCCGCTACCACCCAATGATTCCGGAACACCGGTTACATATTCGGTTTCCATGCGGATGTATTCCATATCCTTAGGATTGGTGCCCACATCTTCGGCCGTAATGAAAGCACCGTTCAGATTTTTAATAAAACGACCGTAACGGCGCATCAATGCCTCACTTTTATCCTGACGGCTGTCGCCAATAATAACCGCTTTACCCCCGCCCAAATTTAATCCGGTAATGGCCGCTTTATAAGTCATTCCTCTGGATAAACGCAACACATCACGTAAAGCCTCGGCTTCAGTTTTATAGGGCCACATGCGGGTACCGCCTAAAGCGGGCCCCAAAGTAGTATCATGAACAGCAATAATGGCTTTTAATCCTGTATCTGCATCGTTACAAAAAACCACTTTTTGATGATTAAACATGCCCATTTGGCTGAATACGGAAATTTCTTCGGTTGATATTGAGGACATAGGATAAAATTAAGGATGCAGCTTATCGAGGACAAAAGTAGTAAAATTTCTAAGTTTTATCCATTTTTCACAAATCATCCTGTAAGAGATTTTAACGGCCAAAATCCACGCAGAAGACACCGATAAACGTAGAAATTAACGCAAAACTTAAAATTGGCATAAAAATCTGCGGATGTCTGCGAAATCTGCGGGCTTAAAAAAAAGATTTTTCTTCCAAAGGAGACATTTTTAACAACCAGATATTTATCCCACAGATAAAGGAGATAGGCGCAGAAAGAACGCAGAATTAAATCTCGACACGATCAGCAAGGTATTCATTGGAAAACCGCGAGCTCCCGGAGATTTCTTACTTTTGTTCTCAGAATTATGAAAGATCTGGCCTACCTGAATAAATTTTTCTACAAATATCGCTGGCGCCTATTACCGGGGATAGTTTTTGTAATTGTCTCTAACCTCTTCGGAGTGTTGCCTGCTAAAGTTATCCGTATTGCCTTTGATTTGGTGAGCGAAAATATCAGCGTTTACCGACTCTTTAATGGTTTTGAAAGGCAGGAACTGCTTCATGAAGTTTTTAATTACAGCCTGTTGCTGTTTGGCGCTATAGTATTATTATTGGCCCTATTAAGGGGCCTTTTCCTGTTTTTTATGCGCCAAACCATCATTTTAACGTCCAGGCACATTGAATACGACCTCAAAAACGAGATCTACCAGCATTATCAACAGTTATCCATGGCTTTTTATCGCCGTAATAATACCGGCGATTTAATGAACCGCGTTACCGAAGATGTTAGTCGGGTACGCATGTACATTGGTCCGGCTATCATGTACACTATTAATACCGGTGTACTTTTTCTGCTCATTATTTGGGCAATGATCAATGTAAATTTTAAACTGGCGGTATTTTGCCTGCTGCCTTTACCTTTATTGGTTTTGACCATTTACCGGGTAAATACCCTGATTAACTTGCGCAGCGAAAAAATACAGCAGCAACTTTCCAGGCTTTCCAGTTTTGTGCAAGAAACCTTTTCGGGAATCCGTGTGGTAAAAGCTTATGTACGCGAGGATAATATACAAGAGAAGTTTTCGGCAGAAAGCCAGAGCTACAAAACCAGTTCAATGGCTTTGGTAAAGGTTCAGGCACTATTTTACCCCATTATGCTTTTATTAGTGGGACTTAGCACCATTATCACGGTTTATGTGGGCGGCATTGAAGTAATGAACGGAAGCATAACCTCTGGTAACATTGCCGAATTTATTGTGTATGTAAATCAGTTGACCTTTCCGGTTACTTCACTGGGCTGGGTAACCTCTCTGATTCAAAGAGCAGCGGCTTCGCAAAAGCGAATTAATGAGTTTTTAAACACCAAGCCCGAAATTACTTCCGAAGTTTCTGAAGAAATCCCACTACAGGGTGGCATTGAATTTAAAAACGTTAGTTTCACTTATCCGGATACTGGAATTCGAGCCTTAAAAAATGTTTCCTTTGAGGTTAAACCGGGCGAATTTCTGGCTATTATTGGGCGTACCGGTTCGGGCAAATCTACCATTGCCAATCTACTGGTGCGCATGTACGATACCAGCGGCGGACAGATTCTGATTGACGGGAAACCGCTAAGCCAACTAAATTTAAATAACTACCGTCAACAATTAGGCTTTGTTCCCCAAGAGGTTTTTCTTTTTTCGGATACCATCCGGAATAATATCGCCTTTGGAATAGATAAAATCGAAGCCGGAATGGTGGAACAAGCCGCTAAAAACGCGGCCGTATATCAAAACATCATGGGTTTTGAGAAAGGCTTTGAAACCCTGATTGGTGAACGAGGTATTACCCTTTCGGGTGGCCAAAAACAAAGAGTATCTATTGCCAGGGCCATTATTAAAGAACCTCGCATTTTGGTTTTTGACGATTGCCTGTCGGCGGTAGATACCAAAACAGAAGAAGAGATTTTAAGAAACCTGGGCCAGATCATGCATCAAAAAACCAGCATTATTATTGCTCATCGAATATCAACCATTAAAAATGCCGACAAAATTCTGGTTTTAGACCAGGGCGAAATTGTAGAAATGGGCACCCATGAAAGCCTGATGAACAAACGGGGTAGTTATTTTGAACTATATGAGAAACAGCTTTTGGAGGAGCAGGAAGCATCGGTTTAAGTAAGATGTTGAAAATTTTTTAAACTCGAAAATTTAAAATATCTAACTATATATCAAGGGGTTTAAATTCAATACTTAAACTGAAAACTTTTGAATTTGTAACTTTATAATTATCTGCTATATTTACCCAAACCAAAAACTTAAACAACTAACAATGGGAGATTTTGACAATAAGGAAAGAGAAGAAGTTTTTTCGCGAAAGGTAAGAGCAGGGAAGCGTACCTATTTTTTTGACGTGAAAGCGACACGTTCAAACGATTACTACGTTACAGTTACAGAAAGTAAAAAGCGTTTGGAAGATGGCGTTTTTATCAAGCATAAAATTTTCTTGTATAAAGAGGATTTTGAAAAATTTGCCGAAGGTCTAAAAGAAACCATTGATTATATAAAAGCCAATCAAGAGGTTGTAGAAAAGCGTTATGATTATTCTGAGCAGCCTATTGAAACCAGCCGGAGAGATGAGGATTTCTCTTTTGATATCTAAAAAGATTCATTCCAATAAAAAGGGTGTTCGCAAAAATGCGGATACCCTTTTTTTATTAGCAGTCTAAACTATTTTTATAAGGAAACTGAACCAATAATCCTAATATTTTTCCAATCCTAATTAAGACCTAAAAAAATAAGGTCGGCTTAAAAAACCCGACCTTATATCTACCTATGAAAACATTCCTCTTGCAGGAATACAGGTGTTTACGTAATGCTAAACAACCGGGTTACTAAAATCTGGCTTTATTTTAAAATCATTAAGCACAGCACCAGGCATTTATAAGCGCCAATAAATCCGTCATAATTTCTATCTTTGCCGCAAAAATCAGAATATGAATTCGCTTGCTACAGATCAGAATTTTTTAGGCATTGAAGACGAAACATTATATACTTACGAAAACAGTAAGGTAGTTATCCAATCTGCCCCATACGAATATACTTCCTCCTACTTAATGGGCTCGGCTAAAGGTCCGGAGGCTATTATCAAGGCCTCACAATATGTAGAATTTTATGATGAGGAGCTGGATGTTGAAACCTTGCGTCAAACCGGTATTGCAACTCTGGCCGCTATGGATTTTAACGGTAAAGTAGATGCTGATGCCGTGGCCCTGATTGAGCAGGAAACCGAGAAATTATTAAATGACAATAAATTTGTAGTATCTCTTGGCGCCGAACATACCGTTACCTATGGTTTTGTAAAGGCTTTTGCTAAAAAATTCAATAACCTGACGGTTCTCCAAATTGATGCCCACTCTGATTTGCGTTATAGTTACCACGATAATATTTATTCCCATGCCTCGGTAATGCACCGTGTTCACGATATGGGCATTAACCTTTGCCAGGCCGGTATTCGGGCACAGTGCATTGAAGAAGCCGAGTTGATCAAAAAATCGGACAATATCCATACCGCCTATGCCCATCAGATCAGAACCAATCCAAACTGGATCAAGGAACTGATAGCCAATATGACCGAAAATGTATATATCACTATTGACGCCGATGGTTTTGATCCGTCCATTATGCCGGCTGTAGGTACCGCAGAACCTAATGGCTTATTCTGGAATGAAACCCTGGAATTGTTGCGCACCGTTTGTAAAGAACGTAATGTGGTAGGTTTTGACGTAGTAGAATGTGCACCTATGGAAGGAACCATTTTATCTGAATATACCCTGGCTAAGCTTATCTATCGTTTAATAGGCTACGTTTTTGTTGATAAAAAATAAAAACAAGCCCCAATAGCTTAAATCCGAAATCTCAATTAATTCACAAACAAAACAGCAATCAAAATATGGCATTACAGTGTGGAATCGTTGGTTTACCCAACGTAGGAAAATCAACACTTTTTAATTGTTTATCTAATGCAAGAGCACAGGCAGCCAACTTTCCGTTCTGTACTATTGAACCCAATGTTGGGGTAATTACTGTGCCCGATGCTCGCTTAAATAAATTGGCCGAATTAGTAAAACCTAACCGCGTACAACCCAATACCATTGAAATAGTGGATATTGCCGGACTGGTAAAAGGAGCCAGCAAAGGCGAAGGGCTGGGGAATCAGTTCCTGGGCAATATACGGGCCACCAGCGCCATTATCCATGTATTGCGCTGCTTTAATGATGACAACGTAATCCATGTGGATGGATCTGTTGATCCGATTCGCGATAAGGAAATTATTGATACCGAGCTTCAGTTGAAAGACCTGGAAACCGTTAACAAAAAGATTCAGAAGGTTGAAAAAATGGCCAAAACCGGAGGCGACAAGGATGCCAAAAAAGCATTCGAAGTTTGCTCTATTGTAAAAGCCCATTTAGAATCTGGCAAATCAGCCCGTACCGCTCCTATTTCTACAGAAGACCGGGAATTTATTGCCGATTTGTTCCTGCTTACCGAAAAACCGGTATTATATGTATGTAATGTAGATGAGCAATCGGTTATCAACGGAAACGACTATGTAAAGCAGGTTAAAGAGGCTGTAAAAGATGAAAATGCGGAAGTATTGGTTATTTCTGCACAAATAGAAGCCGAAATTGCTTCCTTAGAATCTTATGAAGAACGTCAGATGTTTTTAGAAGATCTGGGGCTGTCTGAATCAGGAGTAACCAAACTGATCCAGGCCGCATATAAATTATTAAACCTGGCCACTTATTTTACCGCCGGCGTGCAGGAAGTAAGAGCCTGGACCATAACTCAGGGCTTTACCGCACCGCAAGCGGCCGGTGTGATTCATACCGATTTTGAAAAAGGATTTATTCGTGCCGAAGTAATCAAATATGAGGATTTTGTTGCCTTGGGCTCTGAAGCGGCCTGCAAAGAAGCCGGAAAATTAAGCGTAGAAGGTAAATCTTACGTGGTAGAAGATGGCGATATTATGCATTTTAGATTTAATGTGTAGGAGGTTTACTATATTTTCTTATTTTTGCCCGACCCTACAAAGATACCTGTAGGTTTTAAGCAGGCACCCGTAGTTCAATGGATAGAATGTTGGTTTCCGGTACCAATGATAGGGGTTCGAATCCCTTCGGGTGCACATACAAAAAAAGAGACTGTCTCAAAAAGGCAGTCTTTTTTTTGTGCCGTAGATTTTTGAACTTCCATTGTCGCCAAGTACTTAAAACAAGTTCCTAAACCTGATTGCAGCGGATACCGGCCTGTGGCTAAGGCCCGTGCAGTATGAGCGGAAAGCAGGACCGCTTTAACCCAAAGCAGGCGAACCTGAGGTTTTCAGAAAAAATTTTTTGTTTATGCGTAGCAAAATTCTAAAAGTTTAGCTGCTGATATTTTTCCCTAGAATTACTTGCCTTCACACTTCAAATTCTGATTTTCTTTGAATCCTGCAAACTTTTTTATTGAATTAAAGTTCATTTTTTGTAACCCGATATTAAAAAGCTTAATATCAAATTATCCCTGAAAACTAAAACTAAAAACTATGAAAAAGTCTAAAATCCTAACCAGTTTCATTGCATTTGCCATGGTGGCAGCTTCTATACCGGCTATAGCGCAAAAATTAACCGATCCGGAAATAGCTTCTGTAGCTGTGGTAGCTAATCAAATTGATATTGATAATGCCAAGATTGCTAAAGAACGTTCAAAAGACACGGAGGTACTAAAGTTTGCTCAAACCATGGCCACCGATCATAAAGCGGTTATTGATAAAGCAACAGCGCTGGTAAAAAAATTAGGAGTTACTCCTAAAGATAATGCAACCAGCAAAAAATTAATGGCCGATGCTGCTGCAACTCATAAAATGCTGCGCACCAAAACAGGTCATGCCTTTAATAAAGCCTATATTGATAATGAGGTGAGTTATCATAAAGCAGTAATTGAAACAGTTGAAAAAACTTTAATTCCAGATGCCGAAAACAAAGAACTAAAAGAATTATTAGAGAGTGCGCTTCCTATTTTCAAAACTCATTTGGAACATGCAGAAATGGTACAGAAAAAGCATATGTCCAAAATGATGAATGAGAAAAAAGAAAAAGAGGAAAAAGAAGAAAAACAAGAGAAGAAAAAAGACAAATACTAATGCCATCCAGAAGCTATTTATACCTTTTTTCTTTTTCCCTATTAGCATTAGGCTGTCAAAAACCGGCACCCAAACTTTATACCGTTGAAATTAAGCAAATGAAATTTCAACCGGCAGAGCTTCACTTAAACAAGGGAGACACTGTTCTATGGGTAAACCGCGATATTTTGCCGCATAACGTGACAGAGGAAAGCGGCAAAACCTGGAGCTCCCCGCCTATTCCTTCCGGCGGCTCCTGGCGCCTGGTAGCTCAAAAAAATGCTGGATATTATTGTAATATCCATCCGGTTATGAAGGGTAAGTTATTAATTGAATAACTTACCCTTCAACATTTTCAGGCAATGTTTTGGTTTATAAAACATACAAACAACGAATTCAAGAGCACCTCAATCTTTAACCTAAAAAACAAGTACTTTTAGTCGATTTATAAAAATATGAAACGGCTAATATTATTTCTCCTGATAGTCATTTGCACATTCAATACCCAGGCCCAAAAAGTGGGCCTGGTGTTTAGCGGCGGTGGCGCCAAAGGATTAGCACATATTGGCGTTTTAAAAGCTCTGGAAGAAAACCATATCCCCATAGATTATATTGTAGGAACTTCCATGGGCGGCATTATTGGAGGCCTGTATGCCGCCGGATATTCCCCTTCAGAAATTGAATATATTGCTCTAAGCCCCGATTTTCAGGATTGGATAGCTGGCCGTTTCCACAGCGATTATGGTTATTATTTTAAAAAGAAACCGAAAAACCCTTCTATCCTGACGGTTAAGTTGCAGATAGACACCGGATTTCATGCCCGCATACGCTCTAATTTGATCAACGATGTTCCGTTAAACTTTGCCTTGTTAGAGCTTTTTGCTCAGGCATCGGCCACCGCCCATGATGATTTTAATAAGCTTTTTGTTCCCTTCCGATGCATGGTAGCCGATGTATTATCTCAAAAAACCATTGCCGTAGATCATGGAAATTTGGCCGAAGCAATTCGCGGAACCTTTACCGTACCGCTGGTTTATCGCCCTATAAAAGTGGATGGAGAATATGTATTTGACGGAGGATTATATAATAATTTCCCGGTAGATGTGATGAAAAACGATTTCCATCCGGATCATATTATCGGAGCTAATGTATCTTCCAAAATATTTAATGAGTATCCCAAAAACTTGGACGAGAAACTCATGAACCGCTTTTTAATCTATCTTTTCCTGGCAAAATCAGATACTACTGCTATAGGCAAAAGCGGTATTTATATCCAGCCAGATGTAAGTAATATTAGCGCTATCAATTTCAGTCCTGTTGAAGAATTAATAAAAAAAGGCTATGATGCTACCATGGCCGATATGCCCCGGATCAAAAAACTGATCAGCCGCCGCATTAGCCCCGAAGAGTTAAAGCAAAAACGTAGGGAATTTAACCAAAAAAGTCCGCCATTAACTTTTAACACATTTACCGCTATTGGAATTAATGAGCAGCAAAAAAGATATGTAGAAAGGGTTTTCCGGCATTCTCATAAAGAGTTCAGCATGGAAGATGTGAAAAATGGATATTATAAATTAGTTGCCGACGACAATTTTGAAACCGTTTATCCACGTATTAACTATCAACCCACTAAAGATGCTTACGATTTTGAGCTACAGGTACAACCTCAAACAAAATTTAAATTGGATTTTGGAGCCACAATTTCTACCCGCCCCATCAGCAATGCCTATGTTGGATTGCAATACAATTATTTACGCAGAAACTCTTATACATTCAGTGCCAATTTTTACTCGGGAAAATTTTACGAATCGGCCCAGGGCTTGGCTCGTATGGATATTCCCGCTGCCCTTCCTTTTTACCTGGAAACGGAACTAACTTATAATCATTGGAACTATTTAAACACCAGCCAGATATTTTTAGAAAGAATTCCACCAAATTATATTGCCCAGTCTGACCGGCGCATTACCCTGAAATTAGGCGTACCCATTTTAAAGAATGGCAAAATGGAGGCGCAAACAGGGTATATCAATTTTAGCAATCAATTTAGCCCTACCAATAACTTTCTATTTGGTGACACACTGGACCGGGACAAATTTAATGGCTTATTAACGAGCCTAAGCTATGAAAAAAACACCCTGAACAGACGGCAATATGCCACACGAGGGCTTTTTTTAGAAGCCGATCTGAATTATTATCAAGGCACCGAAAACTATACTCCCGGAAATATTTTTAGAGACGAGGCCTTTTTTAGTCAAATTAAACCTAATCAAAAAGACCGGAATTGGGCACGGATTAAATTCAGCAACGAATATTACTTCCTACACCACAGTTTTTATACCTTAGGCTATCTCTTAGAAGCGGCCGTAAGTACCAAACCACTTTTTAGCACTTATAAATCTACTTTGCTCAGTACTCCTGCCTTCAATCCACTTCAGGATTCTCAATCTTTGTTTTTGGAAAATTTCAGGGCAAATTCTTATGGAGCTTTGGGGTTAAAAAACGTATTCAACATCCGAAAAAATCTGGATTTCAGGCTTGAAGGATATGTATTTGCCCCCTTCAAAGCTTATCGCTTACAACAGCCACAAGCTGCTAGGTACGGCAACCTAGGTTCAAACAGATATTATGCGGCTACTGCCGGAGTGGTATATCATACTTTTGTGGGCCCCATCAGTGTAAGCTTTAACCATTATGATGATCAGCAAAAACGCGATGGCGTAATATTTCATATGGGCTTTTTGCTCTATAATAAACGATCATTTGAGTAAAGAGCCAGTGCTATGAATAGAACACGAAACTCAAGCATTATTAAAACGGCATTCCTATACCAAAATTATATTGGATAAACCGGTACACATCAGGAGAATTGGTAGCTTGATAACGGGCTTTAAACTCCTTTTTATTAAACAGTTGTTTGATAACCCATTGCTCTGAACCGGCAAACTGCGGATCTTTTACTTTTAAACCGGCATCAAAGCGAAACACGAAATAATTTACATCAAAGCGCAAACCAGCCCCAGTACCAATAGCTAGCTGGTTCAAAAACTTATCGAACTTAAATTCTCCTCCGGGGTTTTCTACTGCTTTATGCAGGCGCCACACGTTTCCAAAATCGGTAAACAAAGCGCCTTTAACTTTAGAACCCAGCAGATTATTTAGCATTTTAAAGCGGTATTCTACGTTTCCTTCCATTTTTAGTTCTCCCAGCTGATCCAGGTTACGCAAATTGGTGCGCAACTCATTACTGGCCAAAACCGCCCGATTGTAATTACCCGGCCCCAGCGTACGTGCCTGCCATGCCCTTACGCCATTTGATCCTCCTGCAAAAAAATTCTTTTCAAAGGTTAGAGTTTTACTATTCCCATACGGAAGGCCAATACCGATATCTAAACGGGTTACAAACTGTTTCTCTCCACCCAAAAAGCGATACATGCGTATATCGGCTTCGGTTTTCACATATTGTTGATACCTCAGACCAAAAACAGTACGAAAACCATCTGCATCTGTCTTAAATTTGAAAAGCTTATTCATTAAGCCCAACGTGTTTCCCCCTATGTCTAAACTCCCGCGGAAATAAAAAAAGTTCCCATAGGTATTCAGCCGGAGATTATTATAAGTGTAAGCATATTGGCTCCCCAGATTAAAAAATTGCCTGTCGTTGGTTTTAACATATAATGTAAAACCCTTATTTAACAATGTATCTCTAAAAGCGGGGTCCAAATGACCATTTCTAAACTCAATATTTATAGGCGTTACAGAATGATGTTTATACTTGGTTTCTACCCATTCGTATGTTAAGGAATTGACAAATATCCGATTAGTAAATGCATTTTTCTGGTCAAATAATTGCAGATTGGTAGAAAACGTAGTATGGGGAACCCCATTTTTACCCAGTTGAGGTATCCGGAAAGGCGATAACAGTTTAGGGACAATATAATTAGCACCAATCTGAAAATCGCGGCTAAAAAGACTTCCAAACAGGCTTTGGGTAGTAGCATCAAACTGAACCCCATATTTCACTTTAAGCTCCAACAGATCGCCACCGCCAGATAAGTTCCGGTTGGTATAGGTATCCCCAATATTAAATCCATTATGTCCCGAGTTAAAGGTATATTCCCCTTCTATCCGGTTACTCATCTTTTTAAGCGGAATAATTTCAACCCGTGGATTTAGACGATTGGTACTATCGGGCGTTTTGATATAATCAATTTTGATATTCCTGAACACATTCAAATCATACAAACGGTCGTAAGTCAGATCTTCCTTATCTATGCTATAATCATTGCCTTTAGAGAAAAAAAGAAAACGGGCCAAACGCTGAGGCTTAAATTTTCCGGAATAATCCACAAAATGGTATTGCGAATCAATCACTACCGTATCCGGATGACCATTTGTTGTCCCATCACTGGCCTTAATGGTGATCACACTATTATTGATGGTATAATGCTGGTGTGCAGACTTGCCTGCAGGATTATCTAAAAAAAACTTCAAATCAACCTGGCTGGAAGACAAATTAGTATCGGCCAATCCATACATATATTGGCGCAAATAATCATAATACCCATTTCGTCGCAACAACTGATAAACTTGCTCCCGGTCATAAAGTAAAGAATCCAGATCATAGCGTTGGTTTTTATGAACATGAGTAAAATGATTCAGATTACTATCTACCAATGTTGAAACCACCGAATCGCCTATGATGTATTGAATATCTCTGATTTTGAACTCTGGACCCGGGTTAGCCGTAAAGGTGATTTTTCCTTTCTTTTTAGCTACCGCGATATCGCTGTTAACTTTAGCATTAAAAAAACCCTTAATGCGCAGGAACTTCTCAATTTGAGTACGTGAAATTTCTACCAGCGAGCTATCTACCAAATGTGGGGCCTCCCCAATTTTTTTTAGCCTGTCTGTACGGTAAACTCGGTGTTTGGTATTAAATATATTATATAGAACCAGATTTAGCCATGAATTTGGGCGCAGATCTTTTTGCACATACAAGGCAGCCTGCTCTGTAAACTGCTTATCTATCCCTTTTACATTCACTTTGGTTACCAGGGCCTGATCATCTTGTAAATAGCGGGTGCGGCAACTACTCAATATAAAAAGCAAAAGCAGTATACTTGCAAGAGAAAAAATACGAGTCCTATAATATGCTTTCAAAGTCGCAGATAAGTTTTGTTAAATCATTACACAATAAAAAATCAAGAAAAGAGCATGGGCTTTTCCTGGTAGAAGGCATAAAATCAGTAACTGAATTTATTCATTCTGATTATATAGTTGACACTATTTTTTACACCGAAGGCGTGTTGCCAAAGTTGGGGAAATTATCACACAAAATAAAGCTTCAGCAAATTAGCGAAACAGATTTAAGTAAAATCAGCGCCCTAACTACTTCACAAAACGTATTGGCCTTGGTTCAGCTCCCCCAAATTAATCAAATAGAAGTTCAAAAACTTCAGGGAACCTTTACACTAGCCTTAGATGGCATTCAGGATCCGGGCAACCTGGGTACCATTATTCGTACGGCCGACTGGTTTGGATTCAAACACATCATCTGCTCAACAGATAGCGTAGAAGCCTATAATCCTAAAGTGGTTCAAGCTACCATGGGTTCGCTTTCGCGGATGAATATCATTTACACCAATCTATCTCAGTTTTTAAACGAGTGCCAACTGCCGGTTTTCGGGGCTCAACTGAACGGAAAATCCATTTACCAGACCGATTTTGGAAAAGAAGGAATCATCGTTTTGGGCAATGAAGGTAACGGAATAAGCGATGAAGTAAACCGCCAAATTCAACAGGCGGTAACCATACCAGCCTGGGGCCGAGCCGAATCGCTCAATGTGGCGGTCTCAGCAGCTATTTTTTGTTCGGAAGTAAAAAGAAATATCTGAAAATAAAATTGGGCGACAATTTTTATTTACTATTTTTGCAGACCATTACAAAAAATGGTCGGGTGGCCGAGTGGCTAGGCAGAGGTCTGCAAAACCTTTTACAGCGGTTCGAATCCGCTCTCGACCTCTTTAAAAAAATTAGAAAACAAAAATCATGGGTGTTACACGCTTAAAAAGAAAAGATAGAAGAAACAAAACTGTTTCCCGTTTAGAGGTACAGTGGTTAAAAATGGCTCGTAACGTTGAAACCGGAAGCCGTTCAGTAGAGTCTCCAAAAAGCCAGGTTAGCAAAAACAATGCTATTTTAGCTCAAATTGAAGCTGCAGCTAAAAACTAATCCTGATTTTTTTGAAAATTATTAATCCCGATCATTCATCATGATCGGGATTTTTTCATGAAGGTGATTCTTATTCTGTTAAATTTCGCACTGCAGGAAGAGAATCCTGCGTTTTAGGCAACTTCTTTTTTCTAAAAACATCCGATGGATACAACTCATTTCCACCGGATGATCCACTATCTCTACTTCTTTACTTTCTCCA
>DASQIU010000098.1:0-25167 GCA_035631395.1 Daejeonella sp.
AGGTAACGTCCAATCCAGCCGGTTGACAGGAACTGGTTAGAATCACTGGCGGTTTGCCAGATATCCATGGAACGGAAATGGGAACGATCCGGGTTGGGATAGCCCACGCTGTTGATAATGCTCATCCAGCCCTGATCGTAAATTTCACGTAAAGCTGATATAGCCGGGTTAAGCCCTTGCAATTCATTTAGTTTAATGATTTCTGAAGCCGGTACAGAAATGGTTCTGCGCTTTTGATAATAGGTATCCATCCCGTAAGGAACCACTGTATTCAGACCGTCATTTCCGCCAGAAAGTTGGATGATGACCAGGTTTTTATGATCTGAGAGCTGACCCAACGCCATCGCTTCAAAAGGTTTTAAGAACGAGGGTATTAAAATGGCTCCGGCCGAGGCCAAACTGGAGTTTTTGATAAAGTCTCTTCGGTTCATGCTTTATTATTTTTCGCTTTTAACACATTTGATATTCGGGCATGCTGACCAGTTCTATAGCCGCACTTTTTAGAGTTGTATTTTTCTGCAAAAGATTCAAAACCTCTGGATTGACACTGGTTTGCAAGAGAAAGTTGGCCAGTTGCTGGGGTTGAAAATTAACCGGGAATTCATCCGTAAACTTATTCCAATCGGCCCGGGCCTGTACCCGGCGTTGAATATTAAACCCTCTGATTTGATTAAGGGCAATAAGGGCTTCGTCTTCAATATCGGCTTTGCCATCAAAATCAATGATGCCGGCATTGAGTACCAGCGAAGGGATCTTCAGCCTGAGCATTAGCGATGAGCTGTCTATCCAGTTACGGCCTCCGCTCCAGCCGGCTACATTGGGCGGGAAAAACAATACTTGGCCCAAAGCATTTTGAAACTGCAATAAAACCGCCGGATTTTGGTATTGTACCTTAAATTGCCGGTTTAGGCCAACAAGCAGTTCTATAGGCGATTTGATTTTGCTGCCTACGTTTTCCGGAGCGTAAAACCAGTCGGACGTTAATATTTTCTTCAGTAGCCTGGAAATATCATAATTGTTCTGATAAAAATAGGCCCCCAGTTCTTTTACCCGTTGTTCATCAGCCTGGTCGTTAACCAGGAAAATATACAGTTTGCGGGCAATAAACTCGGCTGCCTGTGGTTTTTTTAGAATATGGTCAATAATATCCTGTCCGTCCCAATTGCCGGTATGGCCCATAAAGGCTTTTGTTCCCCGGTCATGCAGTAGTTCTCTGAATTGAAATTGTCCATCAGGGCGAAACCCCCAGCCGGTAAAAGCCCGGGCGGCTTCTTTAATATCCTGCTCGGTATAATTTCCCCGTCCCAGGGTAAAAAGCTCCATTAATTCGCGGGCAAAATTTTCGTTGGGTCGGCCTTTTCGGTTTTGCTGGTTGTTTAAAAATTGCAACATGGCCGGCGACCGGGATACTTCCAGCAACAAGGTCTTAAAATTACCCAGGCCATGCTGGCGATGCACATTATTTAGAGCCTGCAGAAAAACCGGGTTGTTTGACCGGCAGGCAAAATGCCCATGCCAGAACAAAGTCATTTTTTCTCTTAACATGGCCTCGCTGCTAGCCATCTTTTCCAGCCAGATGAGATTGAGCCGCTGTATATTTTGCCGGGCCGTACGCATGCGCTCTCTTCGCTCTTGTTCGCTAAGCTGCAGAACCTGCATGTTGACCTCGGAGGAAATTCCCAAATCGAGAGCTTCGTAGGTTTTAGATTGATGAAAAAGCTCTTCAACCGCTTGATTGATACTAAGGTTTGAACGGTTTTGCAAATCTGGATAATTGATTCCAAAAGCAGCCCGGGAGTACAGATGTTTTAGGTTATTGAGGGTAACTGAATCAGGCATATCGTCAGTTTTAGGAATTCTATGACAGTCTTTTGACGCAGAGGTTTAATTCGTTAATGGTTAATTGTGTTTCGTCCATCGTTTTAGGGATTCGTTAATTTGAAAAATCCCCCTTTATTGCACTTTCATAACGATCAACATCTTTTAAATAATTCAATGAATTGCCTTCTAAATGCTATTTTTGAAGAAAAATCCCTGCCGGGCATTCAATTCCTTGATTTACCAATTAGAACAAGATAATATATGGTTTCCTAAGCCAGAATTGGCTGAGGAAGATGGGTTGTTGGCTATTGGCGGCGACCTTTCTCCAGATAGGTTATTGCTAGCCTATAGTCACGGAATTTTTCCCTGGTATTCTGATGATACGCCGCTCATGTGGTATTCTCCGCATCATCGCTTCGTTTTATTTCCTGAAAAATTGAAAATATCGGCCAGTATGAAGCAAGTGATGCGCAACGGGCGTTTCAGCATTACTACTGACCAGGCTTTTGCCGAAGTTATTTCTGCTTGCAGCGCCATTCTACGGAAAGGGCAGGAGGGCACCTGGATTACTGCCGATATGCAGGCAGCTTATATCAAACTTCATGAGTTAGGATATGCTCATTCTGTAGAAGTTTGGCATAACGGTTTACTGTCGGGTGGTTTATATGGGATAAGAATTAATGAGGTTTTTTGTGGCGAGAGTATGTTTAGCCGGCAAAGTAATGCTTCTAAATTGGCCCTAATTGCTTTGTGTCAGAATTTTAAATTCCAGATGATTGATTGCCAAATGCACACGCCACATTTGGAAAGCATGGGCGCCGAATTTATCTCCCGAAATGAATATCTTCGAATTTTACAACAAAACGCTTAGTTTAAGCAAAAGTATATGCCAATACTCTACTATTTAGATCTTTTAGGAACCCTGGTTTTTGCCATTTCGGGGGTGCTGGCCGCATCTGATAAAAACATGTACCGCGATATTTTTGGCGTTACCTTTACCGGATTTGTAACGGCTGTAGGCGGCGGAAGTTTACGGGATATGATTTTAGGAACTCAGCCGGTTTGGATGATTGATGGCAATTACCTCATTTCGGTGAGTATTGGGGTTTTATTTGCTGTTTTGTTTAATTATTACATTCTGAAATTCAGGCGGACTTTTTTCATGTTTGATACCATGGGAATTGCGCTTTATACCATTGTGGGGGTGCAAAAATCCTTAGCTTTCGGGGTATCACCTTTAGCGGCCATTATTATGGGATTATTTTCGGCGGTAATGGGCGGGGTTATCCGTGATACATTGATTAATGAGATTCCGCTGATTTTTAGAAAAGAAATCTATGCTACGGCCTGCCTGGCAGGTGCTGCCTTATTTATAATATTTAAATTAGTGGGAGTGGATGAGAATATTAACGCTTTCTCCTGTGTTCTGATTATTTTTCTGATTCGGGTGTTTGCCGTGAAATATAGATGGGCGCTGCCTAAGGTGGGGGCACGATAGGTATTAATTCAATATTTCTTGAATATCCTGAGCACTTAATGATTTAACAAAACTTTCTTCGGTAGTAATCAGCGATTCAGCTACCTGGAGTTTGCGATTTTGCAGAGCCAGGATTTTTTCTTCCACAGTATCTTTGGTAATAAACTTATAAATGAACACATTTTTGGTTTGGCCGATGCGGTGAGTTCGGTCTATGGCCTGTTGTTCTACCGCCGGATTCCACCAGGGGTCTAAAATAAACACATAATCGGCCTCGGTTAAATTTAAGCCCACACCTCCTGCTTTAATGGAGATCAGGAAAAGTTTCAGGTCTTTATTTTCCTGAAAACTTTTTACTACCTCGCCGCGGTTAGCGGTAGCACCATCCAGATAAGCATAGGCAATGCTTTCGCGGTCGAAATAACGGCGATAAATATCCAGTTGCTTCACAAACTGCGAAAACACCAACACTTTGTGCCCGCGTGATAACACATTTTCTAAAGTATGGATTACGCTTTCAAACTTGCCGGAATCGCCTTCATATCCTCCGTCAATCATTTCCGGATGATTGGCAATCTGGCGTAGTTTGGTCAGACCTTGTAAAACCTGTACCTGCGATTTATTGAAAGTGCCATTTTCCAGGCTCATCAAAAGCTCATTCCGATATTCTGATTTCACTTTTTCATAATACTCGTTCTGATCCTCGCTCATTTGGCAATAAAACAGGTTCTCCGTTTTGGGCGGTAATTCGGTAGCTACCTGACTTTTGGTGCGTCTTAAAACAAAAGGTTTAATGAGCGCCTGCAGCCTACGGGCTTTTTCTTCATCCTTTTTCTTTTCTATGGGAACCACAAAATCAGTTTGAAAAAAATTCTGATTGCCTAATAAACCGGGGTTGATAAATGACATTTGAGTCCAGAGGTCATTAACCGAATTTTCTACCGGCGTACCACTTAAAATGAGCTTATGCTTTGATTTAAGCATTTTTACCGCCCGGTAAGATTTTGACGAAGGGTTTTTAATGTTTTGACTTTCATCCAGGATGATATAATCAAAATATACATCGCTTAATAAATGGGCATCAATGCGGGTAATTCCATAGGTGGTAAAAATGACATCATATGCCGCAAAAAAGCCGGAATCTTTGCTGCGCAAACCGCCGGTATGAATCAGGATATTTAAATCGGGAGCAAATTTTTTCGCTTCGTTTTGCCAATTGTAAATCAAGGAGGTTGGCATAATAATCAGCGAAGTGCTTTGTACACCATTTTCCCGGCTTTCTTCTTTTATTTTTTGAAGCAGGGCCAGTGTTTGGACAGTTTTCCCCAAACCCATATCATCGGCCAAACATCCGCCAAAATTATATTTACGTAAAAAATGGAACCAATTATAGCCGGCTTGTTGGTAGGGCCGCAGTTGACCTTTAAAGGCTTGTGGCGCCTGGGCCTCTTCTATTTCTTCAAAATTAGTAAGTTTCTGAAGTTTGCGGTCCATGGTGATGCTGGTTAGCTCGCTGTTTTGAAAATCAGTAATCAGGCCAATATGGTGTTTTTTAAGCTTTAACTGCTTGGTGCCATCGGTAAATTGCAACAGGTTGCCAAACTGCGAAAACCATTTTTCGGGAATAACGGCAATTTCGCCGGAGGGCAATTTAAACTCACGAATTTTATTCAGGATATGGTTTTTTAGCTCGATAAACGGGATCTGATAAGGGCCAAAATAAACGATGGCATGGATATCAAACCAATCGTTGTTTTCCCGGAAATCGAGGTCTATTTTGCTGGAACCAAACACAAAGCGTTTTTGTCCATCGGGTTGTTCAAACTCAAAACCCTGGGCTTTTAATTCATCGTGGTGTTCATTTAGCCAGTTTATCACACTAAGGGCAGCGCTTTCCGGCTCTTCATCCTGATCAGGATTATTTACCTCCAGATTAAAAAATAAGGAACTGGCGGTTTTTAATCCTAAGCTTTGCAGGGCTTCCAGCTTACCTTTTTCCCAGTTTAAAGAGCGCTTAACGCGATGAAAAATATAATCGTCGCCTCTTTTTTCGGTACGTACAGAAACCCGGCGGTTGCTGCCGGCGGGGAAAATAAAATCGCCATAGCGGAAATATAACTGAAGTTGCGATACGCCGCCATCCACATATAAAACCTTGAGAATGGGGGTAGCCTCAAATTTCTCAGTGCGAATTTCAAAACCCTCGGCATACACCGAATGCTTTTCGATAAGCGGGGCTACAAATTTCTCGAAATAAGTTTTCTCTGATGATTTGGGGATGGAAATGTATCGCTTGTTTAAAAAAGGCTGCAATTTTTTGCCTTCCAAATCTTCGTTAAAATAATACAGGGTATCGTCTAAAAGCAGCCAGGCCGGTTGGTTGCAAACAATCTGGGCATCCTTAAACATAAATTCGATACGGAAACCCTGGTATTTGATGGTTGGGAAATAGCGGGTTTCGGTTTCAGAACGCCTAAAATGAAACAATATGGATGCAGGTTCTGCGGCAATATGCAAGCGGCGCTCTACTGGCCAACCTTCCTTGCTCATCAGGTAGATTTCTTTTCCGGCCAATAATTGGAGAGCCTCCAGCATCTTTTTTTCAATTTTTGGCCGGATGGTTTCATAAAGCTGCTCATTAAAAATGGTACTGAAAAACTCCAGCGGCCGAATGGGCTTTTTGTGAAAGCGCTTGATGATGTTTCCCTGTTCAGTTTCTTCCAGCAGTTTGATCAGCTTATAATCAGTTTCATCTAAAATGGCCGAAAATTCTTTGGCTGTAGTACTAAAAAGGCGCTGGTAAGTAAGCGAAAAATCCCCGTCAGGGTTTAACTGAACCATATGGGGTTCAATTAAATATCCTAAAAACTCATGCTTGCAAAAAGCATAAACAATTTTACAGGGCTTGCCGCTATCAACTCGTAACATGATTAGTAGAAGGAAAAATTAAGACAAGCTAAGCAGCTAAAAAATGTTAAAAATACAGAGAATTTTGGGTTCTTCAAGTTTTTTCGAGCGGATGCGCTTTATTTTTCTGTTAATTTTTTGAAATCTGCACCGCTATGCTGGAGGTTTTTTGCCAGGATTTTTATAATTCTTAGAGGCTGATTTCTCCTTTAAAAACGAAAGCTGCGGGTCCTTCCAGAAAGATATTGCTGAATTTGGTGCCATCATAATCAAAGCGTACATTCAGTTGGCCGCCTAATACACTGATAGGAGTATTGATTTGTCCGGAAAGTCCTTTTTGTTTGGCCATAGACAGGGCCACAGCGGTAACTCCTGTTCCGCAGGCATAAGTTTCATCTTCTACACCACGTTCATAGGTTCTTACAAAATAGTGGTCGCCCATGTCTTCCACAAAATTAACATTGATACCTTCGCCGGCATAAGTCTCATTATAGCGGATTTGACGTCCTTCATGGTAAACGTTTTTTTGCTTGAGATCCGCGGCCGTAATTACATAATGTGGTGAGCCAGTATTCAGTACAAAAGCTTCAGAGTCTAGTTCGATCTTTTCCACGTCAATCATTTGCAGGCTCACCCAGTCGCCTTTTTCTGAAATTGTGGCATAATGCGGTCCATCGGCTGCCAAAAAGTTAGTTGCCGTATGAATAATTTGCAAGTATTGGGCAAAAGCTACTATACAGCGACCGCCATTGCCACACATGGTGCCGGGATGGCCATCGGCATTGTAATAAAGCATGTTAAAATCATAACCCGCTTTGTCTTCTAAGAGCATCAATCCATCAGCGCCAATGCCAAAACGCCGATCACATAATCGTTGAACAAGTTCCGGACTGGGATGGCTAAAGTGTTTATCCCGGTTATCTACCAAAATAAAATCATTTCCGGCACCCTGATATTTATAGAACTTTAACTTCATGGCTGTGTTTTTTTACTGATATTTTTGAAATATGAACTTGAATTGACCAATGGTTGATCTAAATACTTTAAATTCTGGTGCAATTTTAACACCAAATATGGAAAAATCCGTGTTTTATGGCATTTAACATTTTTTAACATAATAAGCGAGCTGTAAAACAATGAAAAGAGCTTATCTGGTATTAATTTTGAGTGCTTTTGAAACGTAAAGAAGTTTGCATTTAATAAAAACAATTTATCAATGAACTACCACGAGTTTACATTCAGAATAGTATGAATAAAAAAATCATGATAGCTCATAACCTTTAAAATCAATTTATTCCAATGAAAAAAATAGTCATAACATTTTTAACTGCATGTCTTGGAGGTGCAGTGGCCATTGGCGCTTATAAGCTGATGGAAACGAAGAGCAGTAAAGACTTAACATTTGAAGAGCAGCAAAAAGTTTACTTTACTAACAATGCCAGTAAACCCCTGGTTTCTTCAACTGGTCAGGTGGATTTTATTCAGGCTTCCGCTGCAGTAACTCCAGGTGTGGTACATATTCAAACTACTTATAAGGCTAGCAGCCGCTCTGGCCAGGATCCATTTGGCGATATGTTTGAAGACTTTTTTGGTGGCCGCCGCCGTTCCCAGGGACCTATGCGTGGCTCTGGTTCCGGAGTGCTTATTTCTGAAGATGGTTACATTGTTACCAATAACCATGTGGTAGAAAATGCCGACAAAATAAATGTTACCCTTCCCGATAAAAGATCTTTTGATGCCAAAGTAATTGGTCGCGATGCCAATACCGACCTGGCCCTGGTTAAAATTGATGGAAAGAACTTCCCAGTTGTAAAGCTGGGCAATTCTGATGAAGTACAGGTTGGAGAATGGGTATTGGCGGTAGGTTATCCATTTGCCTTAAATACCACTGTTACTGCCGGAATTGTGAGTGCCAAAGGTCGTAGCATTGGCATTTTGAACCAGTCTGACGGATCACCACTGAATGGAGAACCGCAACTGAATACAGCTATTGAATCATTTATTCAAACCGATGCGGCCATTAACCGTGGAAACAGCGGGGGGGCTTTGGTGAATACCAAAGGCGAGCTAATCGGAATTAATGCAGCCATTGCATCGCAAACCGGAAATTATGAAGGTTACGGCTTTGCGATCCCTATTAATCTGGCTAAAAAAGTGTTGGATGATTTCAAACAGTTTGGAACCGTTAAACGGGGATATATCGGAGTGAACTTTACCGATCTGGACGCTCAGCAAGCTAAAAGCCTGGGTGTTAGTGAAATTAACGGTTTATATGTGCAGGGCGTAGTTCCCGGTGGTGGCGCTGAAGCAGCCGGATTGAAAAAAGGAGATATCCTAACCAAAGTAGATGGGCATACTATCCTTTATTCATCTGATTTGCAGGAACGCGTAGGCCGTCTTCGTCCGGGGGATAAAGTGCAGTTGGCCTATCTGCGTGATGGAAAAGAACGCAGTACTACCGTTACTTTAAAAGATGAGTCCAGTGTAAAGACCGCTGAAAATTCTCGTACTGCTGCGGTGGTGAGCAAGAATCTGGGCGCCAGCTTTGCACCGCTAAACGATGCTCAGAAGAAAAGATATAAAATAGATTCTGGCTTGATGGTAACCGATGTTCGCTCTGGTGGATTCTTTGATCAGATCGATCTGCCTAAAGGAACCATTATCGTTTCTATAAACGGCAAGGCAATTAATAAAATCGAAGATATTGATGCTGCCATGTCGGCCGGAAAAAATAACATGGCCACCATTAATGCTATTACTCCTGAAGGATACCAAATGCGTTATCAGTTCCAGGTACGATAAGATTGGAGATTTGTATAAAGAAAGGCTGTTCTTTTATTAGAACAGCCTTTCTTGTTTAATTTGACCTGATTTAATCGTCTATCGTCCATAGTTCTCGTCTGGAGTTTTGATGATCATTGACTGCTTATCTTGAAAACCTGTCGTCGTGTAATTTCACACTTCAGTGCTGTACGGCTAAACAATTATAGGCTTAAAGAGTTAAGCCACTAAAGCCATAATTGCTTAAATAGTTGATCTGAATGGCTCTTAGACTCTTTCTAAATAACTCAAATGAAAGGGCAAAAACCAGATTTTAGTATAAGATTCAGCATTTATTAAATACTTTTGCTTCTATACGAAAAATAAAATCATACGAGATAATGAGCAATTTCGCACAAACTTTCTCATCATCATTAGGTAAAAAACTGATAATGAGTTTGACAGGTCTGTTCCTGTGTATTTTTTTGGTTGTACACCTGGTAGGTAATTTGCAGTTATTTAAAGACGATGGCGGCCAGGCTTTTAATTCGTACTCCTACTTCATGACTCATTTTGGCCCCATTAAGGTTGTTTCTTATTTGCTTTATGCATCTATCATTGTGCATGCCGCTTATGCTTTGATCATAACTACAGCAAATAAAAAAGCCCGGCCGGTGGCTTATGGCGCCTATAAGGGTAGTGCTAACAGCCCCTGGACTTCCCGCAACATGGGTATTCTGGGAACTATTATCCTGATTTTTTTGGTGATACACATGAAAAGCTTCTGGGCTGAGTATCACTGGGGAAAAGTGCCTTCCGCCCGTTATGAGGTGAGCCTAACCAACCCTCAGGATGTTACCGTTACACCTATTTTAGAAAATGACGTGGCTCATGCAGATTATGTAGATGCACAGGCAGGTACGCAGGTAGTAATTGCTAAAGATCTTTACAAAATTGTAACCGATGCCTTTAAACAATGGTGGTACGTAACTATTTATGTTATCTCTATGGTGGCTTTGGGGTATCACCTGATACATGGTTTTAGAAGCGCTTTCCAAACTTTAGGTTGGGATAATAATAAATATGTGCCCATTATTCGTTTCCTGGGTGTATGGGTGTTTGGCATTTTGATTCCCGCAGTATTTGCGGCTATGCCTTTATACATATTCTTTTTTAAATAAGATGGTTACATTTTCCCGCTTGGGATAAAAAATAAATTTCTGAAATGAAATTAGATGCTAAAATTCCAGAAGGCCCTTTGGCCGAAAAATGGTCAAAACATAAGTTCAATCTGAAGCTGGTAAACCCGGCTAATAAGCGTAAATATTCTGTTATTGTAGTAGGTACCGGTTTAGCCGGTGCTTCGGCGGCGGCTTCTTTGGCTGAGCTGGGCTACAATGTAAAAGCGTTCTGTTTTCAGGATAGTCCACGCCGGGCGCACTCTATTGCGGCTCAGGGTGGTATTAACGCGGCTAAAAATTATCGTAATGATGGCGATAGCGTTTACCGCCTGTTTTATGACACCATTAAAGGTGGCGATTACCGTGCCCGCGAAGGAAACGTATATCGCTTAGCCGAAGTTTCTAATAATATTATCGACCAGTGTGTGGCTCAAGGTGTTCCTTTTGCCCGCGAATACGGTGGTTTACTGGATAACCGCTCTTTTGGTGGAGCCCAGGTTTCCAGAACTTTTTATGCCCGTGGTCAAACCGGACAACAATTATTGTTGGGCGCTTATTCTGCTTTAAACCGTCAGATTCATGAAGGTAAAGTAAAAATGTACACCCGTCATGAAATGATGGATGTGGTTACCGTAGATGGTAAAGCCCAAGGTATTGTAACCCGTAACCTGGTAACCGGCGCTATTGAAACTCATGCAGCTCATGCCGTATTGTTATGTACCGGTGGTTATGGAAACGTGTTTTACCTTTCTACCAATGCCATGGGTTGTAACGTAACAGCGGCTTGGAAAGCACATAAACGCGGTGCCTATTTTGGAAACCCTTGTTTTACTCAGATTCACCCAACTTGTATTCCGGTAACCGGCGATCATCAGTCTAAATTAACATTGATGTCTGAGTCGCTGCGGAATGATGGCCGGGTTTGGGTTCCTAAAACTCAGGAAATGGCCGCCAGATTACGCAAAGGCGAGATCAAGGCATCTGATATTAAAGAAGAAGATCGTGATTATTTCCTGGAACGTAAATATCCATCCTTTGGTAACCTGGTTCCACGTGATGTGGCTTCCCGTAACGCTAAAGAGGCTGTAGATGATGGTCGTGGAGTAGGAAAATCGGGAGTAGCGGTATTTTTGGATTTTGCCGAGGCTATTGGCCGTTTAGGCGAAGAAACTGTTCGGGAGAAATACGGAAACCTGTTTGATATGTATTATCAAATTACAGATGAGAATCCGTACAAACAGCCGATGCGTATTTATCCGGCCGTACACTATACCATGGGCGGTTTATGGGTAGATTATAACTTGCAAACTACCGTTCCGGGATTATACGCCCTGGGCGAAGCCAATTTCTCAGATCACGGTGCAAACCGTTTGGGTGCTTCGGCTTTGATGCAGGGATTGGCCGACGGTTATTTCGTGATTCCTTACACTGTTGGCGATTATTTGGCAAGCATCGGGCCAAAACCGGTAGATGAAAATCATCCGGCTTTTGCTCAAACCAAGAAAGATGTAGAGGATCGTATTCAAAAATTATTGTCTCTAAAAGGAAATAAAACTGTTGATGAATACCACCGCGAATTAGGCCACATTATGTGGGAATATTGCGGAATGGCTCGTAACGAAGAAGGCTTAACTAAAGCCAAAGGCTTGATCAAGGCTTTACGCGAAGATTTCTGGAAAAATGCCATTGTAGCCGGTACCAACGAAGAATTTAACCAAAACCTCGAAAAAGCACATCGTGTAGCTGATTTCCTGGAATTGGGCGAATTGATGGTAGATGATGCTTTACATCGTAAAGAATCATGCGGAGGCCACTTCCGGCTAGAAAGTCAAACCGAAGAAGGGGAAGCTTTACGTGACGATGCGCATTTCGCTTACGTTGCCGCCTGGGAATTCAAGGGGGATAACCAACCTGAAGAATTACATAAGGAAGAGCTGGTGTTTGAAAACGTTAAACTGACACAAAGAAGTTATAAATAATATTTAGGGCGTATTGCGGTGAATATGGCAATATGTTTTACTCATTACTAATAATACAATCATGAGTGAAAATATGAATTTGACGTTAAAAGTATGGCGTCAGAAAAACACAGAATCTAAAGGTAAGTTTGTTACTTACAAAGCTGATCATGTTTCTCCGGATATGTCATTCCTGGAGATGCTTGATGTAGTGAACGAAGGTCTCGTAAAAAAAGGGGAGGATCCCATCCATTTTGACCACGATTGCCGTGAGGGTATTTGTGGTTCCTGCTCATTACATATCAACGGCCAGCCACATGGTCCTAAGCAGGGAGTGGCTACTTGCCAGTTGCATATGCGCAGTTTCCACGATGGAGAAACCGTAGTTATTGAACCTTGGAGAGCTTCGGCTTTCCCGGTAATCAAAGATTTGGCTACGGATAGATCTGCTTTTGAGCGCATTCAGCGTGCCGGTGGATACGTATCGGTAAATACCGGCGGTGTTCCGGATGCCAATGATATTGCCATTCCTAAAGTTATCGCCGATGAGGCCTTTAACTCGGCTACCTGTATTGGTTGTGGCGCTTGTGTGGCTGCTTGTAAAAATGCTTCGGCGATGCTGTTTGTATCGGCTAAAGTATCTCAACTGGCTTTATTGCCTCAGGGGGAGCCTGAGCGCTACCGCCGGGTTCAGGCTATGGTGGCTCAAATGGATGCCGAAGGATTTGGTAGCTGTACCAATACCGGCGCTTGTGAGGCGGAATGTCCTAAAGAAATTTCCGTTTCAAACATTGCCCGCATGAATCGCGAATACTTTACTGCTAAATTATTTAAGGAAGAAGAAGTTCATTCTTAATCATATCTGCATTAAAGCTAAAAACGAGGCTGTCTTCCACAAAAGGCAGCCTCGTTTTTGTTTATCTCTGTCCCGCCGTTTTTTGCATTTCCGCTGTCAGGGTGAACTTGTCGAACCCATCCGAAACAGGGAAAATTAAACACTTAGCATTCACATTTCGACAAGCTCAGTGTGACGGCTCAGCCTGGCGGTTCAGCGGAATGGTTCGTCATTCAGCATTACTCAGTATCATAACTCAGAGGGAGGGCTTTAGTTCCTGAAGAAACACCTTTACTCCTCCTTTTAATTCCTGTCTATAGGCTTTTGGAGCTTCAACACTTGAGAGGCTTTTTCCTTTTATTTTATTACAGGCGTATTGAATGCCGATTCAATATTAGTAGTATTCCTCTCTGCAAAAGATAGATTTCCATTACTATAGGCCGTGGTGATTGCTTTTTGCCCGGCAACCTTCCCATTTAGTGTAAGAGTGCCTTTGCCTGATTTAAGTATTGATTCTAGAATAGCAGGAGGTTGTGGAGATGTGCTTTCTGCAGATATGCTTTCCCAAAGTTTTTCAATATTGGACGAAGTAATTCTCTTTTTTTGGGATGGTTTTACTAACCCGGTTCTTTTTAAGGTACTGGTGTTCAGATTAGGTTCATCAATAGGATCACGATATACTTTAGACGATGCATCCTTATTTTGATTAGTGTTTTTTATACTATGATAGGCTGAAGTAAATGAAATAGGCAAAGTAAAAGCTGTTCGTACGAGTTTTCCATTTTGAAAGCCCGGTTGCCATTTTGGCGAAGCTTTGAGTACCCGAATAGCTTCTTCATCGCAGCCGCTGCCAATGCCTTTTAGTAGTTTAAAATTGCTTAAACTACCATCTTTTTCTACAATAAAACCAATTACTACTCTTCCCGTAGTTTTATTGATACGGGCTTCTTCAGGATATTTCAGGTTATTGCCAAGGTATAAGTAGAAAGCAGATACTCCACCCGGAAATTCTGGTGTTTTTTCGAAATGGGCACTCTGTTTTTTCAGGCTGTCTGTCTTATGTTTAGCCACCTGCTTATTAGTTTTCCGGTTTTGAGGGATAATGTTTGCTACCTGCTGGATAGTTTCTTTTACTGGTTGTTTCAACTCAATCTGTTCAATTTGCTCAATTTCCAGTTGGATCAGTTCCGTTTTTTGACTAACAGTGGCGGAAGATAAAATCAGCATGGCTGCAAACAGCGGAGCCGAGAAGCCATACTTAAATAAGGCTGTTTTTGCCGATCGGGTTTTGCCCAGCATCAGGATTCTTCTTTTTAAAAGCGATTGTTTCCAGAAACCATTAGCCAGATCAAGGGGCTGAACACCAAAATTATTGCTGAGCAGCAGTAAAGCGTATTCAGATTTGCTGCCCTGGCTATGAGCCGCTATTTCATCGGCCGTATATTCATGAATGCATCTAATGGCTTTTTTATACCCATAAACTACCGGATTAAACCAGTTGATTATAGCCAGCACTTCAAAAAATAGAATATCTATAGAATGCCAATGCCCGGAATGAACTTGTTCATGATGTAGGATCGTATTTCTTTCGGAAAGCGTTGGATCTATATTAATCTGCTTAAAGAAAGAAAAAGCCTGGCTCTTCTCCGGATTAGCAAGGGCATTTTTTAACCTGACCAAGTGCCATAAAAAGCGTAAAAAGCACGCTGCTGCTCCTGCCAGGTATATATATAACAATATCTCTCCGGTACTTAAAGTTTGTTGCTCAATAGGCTGCGCCATTATTTCAAAGTTGAGGCCTTGTGCAACCTGCTTCACTTTTTGGGTAATGAACAAGGCCTGGATCCAGTTAGATTGTACCAAGGGGATCAGGAAAGAAAGCACACCGCTACCCATCAGGAAAATGCGGTTCATTTTAAAGAAGGTTTCATTCCGTAATAGCAGGCTGTAAAAGCCGTAAAACAGCAACAGGTATAAATTTACCAGTAAGAGATATTGCAAGCCGTTCATAAATCAATTTTTCATTTTTCCGATTAATTTTAAAATTTCATCAGCCTCCTGTATGTCTATTTTCTTTTCTTTTACAAAGAAGGAAAACATGCTTTCTACAGAATTTCCGAAATAATTGGTCAATAATTTTTCGGTGGCAAACGTTTTATACTCCTCTTTGCTAACGAGCGGCAGGTACCGGTGGCTTTTGCCAAACACTTCATGCCCTACAAAGCCTTTGGTTTCTAATATGCGTACAATGGTAGAAACGGTGTTGTAAGCCGGTTTGGGATCGGGCAATTCTTCCATAATATCTTTCACAAATGCCTTTTCCAATTTCCATAGCACCTGGATAATCTGCTCTTCTGCTCTGGTCAACTCTTTGATTTCCATTTTTATTTTATTTAATGATTTTACTGAATGCGCTTTTGTTTTATAGCAGAAATTACCGAATCTTTAACTGCTGTGCCCTTCTTAAAGGTTCTTATTTCTACCAATTGAGCCTCTGGATTATAAAATTTCCAGTCGCCGGTATAATACCAATGGGTGAGCTTTTTGGTAATATCTAACTGGGTTTGTCCTGTGGATGCGATTTTTTTATTGGGATAATAGAACCAAACCTGGGCCTTAAAGCCAGAATACTTTTCCTTTTTATAAAGATTTCCGTCCAGGTAATATTTCCAGGTTCCGGTTTCTCTGCCACCTTTAAAACGACCGCGGGATTTATAAACCACAGGCTCAGTTTGGTAAACCGTTTTCCATAAACCAGTTCTAAAGCCATTTTTAGACTGGTTTGTTTGGCAGGATGTGGCCAAGAGCATAGTCGTGGCCAGCAACAGTGTGATGATCTTCGGACGCATATCCGAATATATAACGTATTCTTTAGTTTTGCAACTATTTTATTAGTTTTTAGAAATAACTCTTAGCATCAGGCTTTTCTAATCCAAACCCGATTGAAGTGAAAAACCCGGAATGTAGCGTAGCGGAATGAGGATTTGGAACGGAAAGCGGGGCTATCGGTACCAATTTGTGCAGTCTTTTCTTTTCAAAAAAATAATTATTCAGTGATAAAAAAAGAAAGACCTCCCAAATTTCTGGGAGGTCTTTCTTCTATAAAGTACTAACCAATTAATTAGCCGCCTGGGCTTTTGGTAAATCTTTTCTTGGGATTTTCTCCACCCGTTGAGCGGTATTATAAACAAAGGAGGCAATAATGGTAGCCGCTTGTTTTAAATCGTCTTCAATTAAACGATCGTAAGTATCCATATTGGTATGGTGGGTACGGGTGTTGTACTCAATTTCATCCTGGATAAACTGGAAACCTGGGATACCTAAGGCATCAAAAGCCAGGTGGTCTGTGCCTCCGGTGTTGCGGATGGTAGTGGTAGTAGCTCCTAAATCATGGAATGGGGCAAGCCATTGCGTGAAGATAGGTTCTGCAGCGGCATTTCCTTGCAAATAAATTCCGCGGATTTTACCGGTGCCGTTATCCAGGTTATAATAAGCCGAAATTTTTTCGTGCGCCGGTTTTAAAACCATGCTTTTTGGATCGCCAAAATTGGCGGCTACATAACCTCTTGATCCAAATAAACCTTGCTCTTCTGATGACCATAAGGCAATGCGGATAGTACGTTTTGGTTTTAGGTTTAAGGATTTGATAATGCGTACAGCTTCCATCATTACGGCACTTCCGGCAGCGTTATCGGTAGCTCCGGTAGCGGCATGCCATGAATCCAGGTGAGCACCCAGCATCACTACTTCATCTTTCAGTTTTTTATCGGTTCCGGGGATTTCGGCAATTACGTTATAGCCCTGCAGATCGTTGGTTATGAATTTGGTTTTGATATCGGCTTCAAATTCTACTTTGATGCCGGCTTTAACCAAACGCAGTAAACGCAGATAATCTTCTGCCGATACTTCTAATTCTGGTGATACCGGTTTAGCATCTTCCGCGTAAGAAGCACCATTGCTGGTAAAGAATGTACCATGATTACCGCGGCCATTGCTTAAGATCAAGCCCACATTCTCCTGGGCAATGAATTCATTGATCTGGGTGCGTAAAGCTCTTAATCTCATGAAATCATTACGCTGATTGGCATTACCTCCACGATTTTCAACGGGTGCTGGTGGGGCAGCCATTTCTGCCAATTCTTTTTCGGTATAACGGTTACCATCCGGTTTAAAGGTGGTGCGTACGGTGGTAGTAGGCGAATCAAACATAACCACCTTGCCTTTTAATTTTCCTTTGTATTTATCCAGATCGGTAATGGTATCTACTTTTACTACAACCACTTCAGCTTTAATCGGGCCATTAGTTCCCGGAGTCCAGGCTTTAGGCGAAGCGATGATGGAATGGTAGTAAGGGGCAGTCATGGCGGCATAATTTTTTTCTACTTCCCAGCCTTTTCCAAATTTACCCCAGGGCTCTAACTTAACATTTTGCAAGCCGTATGATTTCAGTGTGTTTACGGCCCATTCTTCGGCTCTTTTTAATCCGGGAGAGTTAGATAAACGCGGACCTGCCACATCGGTCAGGTAAAATGCGGTTTGCATTACTTTGGAGTTATTCAAGCCTTCGTTGCGAATTTTTTGAATAGCCTCCTGATCAATAGTTTCCTGGCTTAAAGCCTGAAAACTTAATCCAGCTAATAAAAGCGTGGTAAGGAGTAAATTTTTTCTCATAAATTATTGATTATGATTTTTCGGGTTTAATTAGTTTAATTAACCTATCTAAGGTCAGAAAAATTATCAAAAACTGCTTTTAACAAATTTGTTACAAGGTTTTGCGCTTCAAAAACAGAACATTTGGATGCCGGAATACTGCTTTTCGGAGGATTTTGCGCCTCTGATGCTTTTGACGGTATTCAAATCCATCTAGATGAGTAAAAACCAATAAAAATGATCAAAAAAATAGCTTTTCTTTTTTGTTTTAGTACTTCGGTACTTGCTAGTCAGGCTCAAACCATTGTAAAACCCGATCCCGTAATTAGCCGGATGGTGGAGGATGTTTCGGCCAAAAATATTGAATCTATTGTTAGAAAGTTGGTGTCGTTTGATACCCGGCATACTTTAAGCGATACTGCCAGCACCAAAACAGGTATTGGAGCAGCCCGTAACTGGATCAAGGCGGAGATGGAGCGCTATGCCAAAGAATCTGGCGGAAGACTGAAAGTAGAGTTTGACGCCTTTACCCAACCTGCCGACGGGCGCCGGGTACAGGTACCTACCGTGATGAAAAATGTACTGGCTATTTTGCCGGGTACTGATCCGGCTGATACCCGGGTTTATATTGTTTCCGGGCACTATGATTCCAGAGCTTCGGATGTGATGGATGCCAAAATTACGGCTCCGGGCGCCAATGATGATGCTTCCGGAACGGCTGCTACCATGGAACTTGCCCGTGTAATGAGCAAACAGAAATTTAACTGTACCCTGATTTTTGTGGCCATGGTAGGTGAGGAGCAGGGCCTATACGGAGCTACGAATTTGGCTAAACGTGCCAAAGAATCTGGCTGGAATGTAGCCGGAATGATTACCAACGATATTGTAGGCAATACTTTTGGCATGGAAACCAACCTGAAAGATAACCGCAGTGTGCGGGTTTTTAGCGAAGGTGTTCCGGCTACTGAAACGCCGGCTCAGGCTAATTTGCGGGTAAGCATTGGTAGCGAAAACGATAGCCCGGCCCGTCAGTTTGCCCGTTATATGAAAGAAACCGGTGAGCGTTATGTTGACCAGTTGGATGTGAAACTGATTTATCGTCGCGACCGCTATTTACGTGGAGGAGATCATACTCCGTTCTCTCAGCAGGGATTTGCGGCTATCCGGGTAACCGAAATGAATGAAGATTTTAACCGCCAGCATCAAAATATCCGTAAAGAAAATGGTGTGGATTATGGTGATACACCTGATTTTGTAGATTATGAATATACCCAAAAAGTGGCTCGTATGAATTTGGCTACTTTAGCCAACCTGGCATTGGCTCCGCAGCAACCGGAAAATGTTGGCGTAGTAACTTCAGGACTTACTAATAAAACTACTCTGCAATGGGAAGCTCCAAAGGGTAAAAAGCCGGTTGGATATTATGTAGTGATGCGTGAGACCAGCAGTCCGGTTTGGGAGAAGAAGTTTTTTGTAAACGATACCAAAACCACTATGAATTACTCTAAGGATAATTACATTTTTGGCGTGCAATCGGTAGATGCCGATGGGCATGAAAGTACAGTAGTTACACCTAAACCCATCAGGTAATTCCAGGATAGGGAAAAATAATACAGGGGTGTCTAAATTTTAGGCATCCCTTTTTTTATCCGGAGTTTCTTTAAAACAGGCATTGTACCATTGCCTTAAAGGATGGTACTTGCAGGTTTAAACTGGTGTTAAATTTTTCTGCCGGTATTTCTGTGTTGATATTGACAACCAAAAGCCCAATAATCAGGAATATAGGTAGCAATAACATGATAAAGGGAGAAACGGACGTGTTTAGTTTTTTCATTTTTTAATTGTTTAATTTTTGAAATGCTGAAAACCCCAATTGTCCCCCTCTAAATCCCTATATTTTTTTGACCGGCTTTCCTCAAATCTGTAATTCGATGTTCAAAGAAAAATTAAATTATTTTCCCCTTAAAGTTTTTTAGACCAAGCCCCCGATTTTGCAGACGAATGCCTAAAATTGGCGGTTAAATGGATGGATGGATTTCGGGCTGGGTTTGCCGATTGTTTTTGCCCGTTGGTCGAAAGGCAGTAGTCTAATTTGGAGGAAATATTACATTAGAAAATTAATTTTATGCGAGATAATGAGTAAAACCAGACGAATAGGAACCCACGCCCTGGTTTGGGCAGTCACAGTGTTTCTTTTTATGCTTTTAACAGGCAGCGGAAAAGTAACTTACCCTAATATCGTGTATTCGGTTTATTTCGGTCTGATCAATATTATTGTATTTTACATTAATTATCTGATTATTCTGCCTCAGTTTCTGAAGGATAAAAAATATTGGCAATGCGCTGTCAATATGCTCATCCTGGTAATTCTGGTTGGACTGGTAAAATATGGCTTAGCCAGGATTTGTTTTGATACGCTTATTCTTATTCGGGGGGTAGAAAAATATCGTCTTACTTTTTGGAGGTATTATGCCGGTGCTGCTTTTGTGAGCTTCTTTTTCTTGTTTTTGAGTACAGGTTTAAAATTTATGTCGGGGTGGTTTGAGAACGAAAAAGCCAAAAGAACACTAGAAAGAGAGAAACTGAGAGCCGAGCTGGCTTTTTTAAAAACACAAATAAACCCTCATTTTTTATTCAATACTTTAAATAATATCTATTCTTTGGCTTATCAGCATTCGGCCAAAACGCCCGAAGCCATTTTAAAGCTTTCGGAGATTATGCGTTACATGCTATACGAAAGCAATGAGCATTTGATCGATCTTTCTAAAGAGATCCGCAACCTGGAAAATTACATTGCCTTGCAGAAATTGCGTTTTAAAGATGAGGCTTATGTGCAATTAAACATTAGTGGCAATTCTGAGAACCAGGCTATTATGCCTTTGATGTTGATTTCCTTTGTAGAAAATGCCTTTAAACATGGTGTAGCTACCGATGCACTTCATCCCATTACTATTACCATACGGATTGAGCCCGGCGAATTATACTTCAGCGTGGTTAATAAAATCAGTAACCAAAATAAAGATGAAACCGGAGGAATTGGCTTATTGAATGTGAAAAGACGTTTAGACCTGGTTTATCGTGATAAATACTGTTTAGACGTAGAAAAAAGTGGGGATATGTACGTTTGTCATTTAACCTTGCAAACCGGGCGGTTGGAAAGTGCGGGCAAAACTATGAATGGCAAAAATTTAGATATATAAAGCCTGAGTATATTACCTTTAATCTCAAATTCTAAAATATGATACGCTGTCTTGTTGTTGACGATGAACCTTTGGCTTTAGATATTTTGGCCGATTATATAGCCAAAATTCCTTTTTTGCAATTGGTGAAAACAACCACCAGCGCCATAGAGGGTTTGGGTTTGGTGCAGAATGATGCTGTTGATCTGGTTTTTCTGGATGTGCAAATGCCCGAATTAACCGGATTGCAATTTTTAAAGATTATTAATGGCAAATGCGATGTGATATTAACTACGGCTTATTCGCAGTATGCTCTGGATGGTTATGAATTGAATGTGCTGGACTATTTGCTTAAACCCATTGCTTTTGATCGTTTTTATAAATCGGCCCAGAAAGTATTGCAGCAAAGGCAAAATAATGGTTTTAATCCCCCCTCTGCCGAGGTGCAGAATTTTCAGAACGTCCAAAACTTCATTTTTGTAAAAACCGAGCATAAAATCCAGAAAATTTATCTGAACGATATTCAATACATTGAGGGTTTGAAAGATTATATCTCCATTTTTACACAGTCAGAGCGGATTATTACGCTTCAGAATATGAAGAAAATGGAAGAAGCGCTTCCCGCTCCGGCTTTTGTGCGGGTACATAAATCATATATTGTGGCTTTGGATAAAATAGATACCATTGAGCGCAGTCGCATCCAAATTAAGGATAAAATTATCCCGATAGGAGATACCTACCGGGAACACTTTTTCAAACTGATTGAAAATAAGAATATCTAAAAAGATGTTTAAAAGTTCCGACTCACCGATGGTTTACGCTTCGACAGCTTGACGGTTCGGAGTCAAACTAAGCTTGTCCAACCATGCAGCAGAAGCGATACTTTTTGGAATTCACAAAGAGTTCTGCCTTCTAAATACTTTCTTGCTGTACAATTTTCCTTACTTCCTGTTCGGCGTTTAAAACCAACTCTTCAATTGGGGTGTCTTTCGGTTCAATAGGAGATAAAACCTGCAGGTTCATGGTTTGGCCAAAGCTTAATGGAAATGATCCGTATTGAACAATCTGCCAGGAGCCGGTAATGGCGATGGGTACAATTAAAGCATTGGGTGCTTTTTTTAATAAAGAAGCAATACCGCCAATGGCAAATGGCTTCATGGCTCCATGGCGGCCACGCGTTCCTTCCGGGAAAATTACTGTCGACCAATTATTTTCATGCATACGCTGACCGAGTTTTAAAATTTCTGTTAGAGCCTGTTTACGATCTGTGCGATTTATATTGGCGCCTCCGCCATGTTTCAGGTTAAAGGAAATGCTGGGAATACCGCTGGCCAGTTCAATTTTGGAAATAAATTTAGCATGATGCTTGCGCAGATGCCAAATGAGCGGAGGTATTTCATACATACTCTGATGGTTGGCCACAAAAATGATAGGCCTGTTTAAAGGCAAATTTTGGGTGTTTACAAACCGAACCCGGGTGCCCATTATGTAAAGCGTGCTGGTTAGGAAAAAATTTAAAATATCTACCGAGGTTTTATGTGCTTTATAGCCACCCAGCTTTAAGGATAGCCATTGGATGGGGTGAAAAATGGCCAGCAGAAAGCCAAAATACAGGTAATGGAAGGGCGTGAAAAGGTATCCTAAAAGTTTGCTCATCCGGCAAAAATAATTAAAAAGCTAAAAGACCTTCTGTCTTCATTAATTTGAGCTTTAAAATGGCGCCCACACTTAAGGAATCAGTGATTTTGCCACTGCAAACCATCTGATAAGCTTCTTGAAGCGGCATTTTACGTATTTGAAGCTGTTCGGTTTCTTCAGGCTCAGCTTCCCCATAAGTTAATTGGCGGGCTAAATAAATAATAGCCAGCTCATCACTTACAGAATTAGATAAATGCATGCGCAGGATCTCGGTCCAGCTTTCGGCCCGAATTCCCGTTTCTTCCAGGAGTTCCCTTTGAGCCGATTCTATTGGGTTGCTGCCCAGGGGGCCGCCACCGGCTGGAATTTCCCAACTGTATTGCTTTAAGGGAAAACGGTATTGCCCTACCAGCCAGGTGTTTTCCTGTTCATCCAATACGATGATGCCGATAGCCAGATTTTTAAAATGAACCTGTCCGTAAAGCCCCTTATTTCCAGCGGGGTTAATAATCTGGTGTTCAGTTAATCGAATCCAGGGATTATCATATATATCTTTACTGGAAAGTGTTTTCCAGGGATTTGTTTCTTCAGAGATCATTTCGCAAAATAATAATAAGCCGGCTTATCATTCAAATTATGGCTGATTTTGTTTCTCTTTTGGTTTTCTAACAATTTCATACTGTCAAATTTTTGTTGAAATATTTTAAGTTAAAAAATTATTTCTATTATTAAGTTTTGAAAGCAGACTCACAAATTACATCAGCTCATGTTTTAATAACAGGTTTTAATTTTTGTACATGGAAAAAAGAAAACTAGGTAATACCGATCTTTGGATAGCTCCGATAGCCTTTGGAGGAAATGTATTAGGCTGGACTATTAACGAGGAAGCATCTTTTAACATTTTAGATGCTTTTTCAGAAAATTTCAATCTGGTTGATACAGCTGATGTGTATTCCCGCTGGAAACCCGAAAACAGTGGCGGGGAATCTGAAACCATTATTGGCAATTGGCTGAAAAGCAGAAATAACCGGGATAAGGTAATTATTGCCACTAAAGTTGGCGCTGATATGGGCGAAGGCAAGTCGCTGAAGAAAAACTACATCATTAAATCTGCAGAAAACTCTTTAAAACGTTTGCAAACAGATTATATTGATTTGTATCAAACTCATTATGATGATTTGGACACACCTATAGAAGAAACTTTAGAAGCATATGATTCACTCATTAAAGCCGGTAAAATACGCTGGATAGGCGCTTCCAATATGTCGGCCGAGCGTTTAAAGCTCTCTATAGAAACCGCTAAAGCCAATAATTTGCCGGTTTATCAGAGTTTTCAGCCGGAATATAATCTGTACGCCCGCGAAAACTTTGAGCACGAGTTTGAAAAAATCTGTTTGGAACATCAAATTGGCGTTATCACCTATTATTCTTTAGCCAGCGGATTTTTAACGGGCAAGTATCGGACTGAGATAGATTTGCATAAAAGTGTTCGCGGGCAGGGAATTAAAAAATACCTGAATGACCGCGGATTTAAAATTTTAGCGGCTTTAGACCAGGTATCAGCAGCTCATAACACACAACCTGCCGCCGTTGCTTTGGCCTGGCTACTATCAAGGCCTGCGGTTAGCGCCCCAATTACCAGCCTTACCCGTTTAACTCAGTTGCCATCATTGATAGATGCCGCAAACCTGAAGCTTTCTGATGGCGATATTTCTTTGTTGGATATGGCTAGTGCTTATTAAGCTGTCAAAACCGAGGTTCCTGTCAAGACAAAAAAAATCCCGGTCTCAAAAATGAAACCGGGATATATTGTAATACCTACCCTTTTCAGGAGGGTTCAAGTATAAGATTATTTAATGCCGAAGGCCTCTTTTACTTTGTTTACATAATCCAGTTTCTCCCAGGTAAACAGTTCTACTTCCACTTTTTTAGTTTCGCCATTGGTAGCAGTAAACTCTTTGGTTACCACTTCTGGCTGACGACCCATGTGTCCGTAAGCAGCAGTTTCAGAATAGATCGGATTGCGCAGTTTCAAACGGTTTTCAATACCATATGGAGTCATATCGAAAATAGAAGAGATTTTCTGGGCAATTTCTCCATCGGTAAAGTCAACTTTGGCCGATCCATAGGTGTTTACATAAATTCCCATTGGATCTTTTACGCCGATAGCATAAGAAACCTGTACTAAAATCTCATCGCACACACCGGCTGCTACCAGGTTTTTAGCAATATGACGAGTAGCATAAGCGGCAGAACGGTCTACTTTAGATGGATCTTTTCCGGAGAAAGCGCCACCACCATGTGCTCCTTTGCCACCATAAGTATCTACAATGATCTTACGGCCGGTTAAGCCAGAGTCGCCATGAGGGCCGCCGATTACAAATTTCCCGGTAGGGTTAATATGATATTTGATATCATCAGTAAATAGAGCCTGTAACTCTGGTTTTAATTGTGCTTTGATACGCGGTATGAGCACTGAAATAATATCTTCCCGAATTTTTTTCTGCATATTTTCTTCGGTATCAAAATCATCATGCTGAGTAGAAACCACAATGGCGTCGATACGTGAAGGTTTGTGATCATCGGCATACTCAATGGTTACCTGCGATTTAGCATCCGGGCGTAAATAAGTCAGTTCCTTATTTTCGCGGCGTAAGGCAGCCAGTTCAATTAAGATTTTATGAGCCAAATCCAGAGCCAAAGGCATGTGATTTTCGGTTTCGCTGGTGGCATAACCAAACATCATTCCCTGGTCGCCGGC
>DASQIU010000099.1:0-4751 GCA_035631395.1 Daejeonella sp.
GGAAGCCGATTATTTTAATAAGAATATCGACAATATGATCCTGGATATTCCTCAAGCACCTTCTAAAGGTATTCCTGGAAATTCCATTTTGGCTAACGTTGGATCGATGTACAATAAAGGAATTGAATTAGCTCTTACCGGCCGTCCTTTTACCGGTAAGTTCTCCTGGACAACCACCCTGAATTTTGCCAGCATTAAGAATAAGGTAACTGCATTGGTAGATAATGATAAACCAATTATTGGTTCTACCGGAGGTTTAGAGTCTGCTAGTATCACCAAAGTAGGTTATCCTATTGGGAGTCTGTATGCTGTGAAAACTGCGGGTGTAAACCCTGAAAACGGCCGCCGGATTTTCATTAATAGAGATGGTAAAAAAGTACAATACTTGCATTTTGGTGGTGCTAATGCCTGGACTTATCTGGATGGTACTCCTGCTGCCAGCGTAGCCGGTGATGCCCAGGTTATGGGTGGAGCTATCCCAACCTGGTATGGCGGTTTTAACAATACGTTCCGTTATGCTAATTTCGATGCCGGCTTAATGTTTACCTTCTCTGGTGGAAACTATATCTACAATGGTTCCAGAGCCGGTTTATTAGATCAGCGGGTATGGAATAACTCTACCGAAGTGTTAAATTCCTGGAAAACTCCTGGACAAGTAACCAATATCCCAAGAGCGGTATTTGGCGATAACGTATCCAATGGATCATCCTTCCCAATTGATGCTAATATTGAGAAAGGAGATTTCTTACGTCTGCAAACAGCTACTTTAGGATATACCATCCCAGCCTCTGTATTTAAGCAGATAGGCGTTAGCTCTGTGAGATTATACGGGCAGGTAAATAATGCCTTCTTATGGACTAAGTATAGCGGTTCAGATCCTGAAATTTCCAGTAACGGAGGGTCAAACCTGGCCCCAGGAGTAGAGCGTAATAGCATTCCGCAAGGAAGAACCGTTACATTCGGACTAAATGTTGGATTCTAAAAGAAAGAGAAAGATGAGATTAAACATAAAAAGCAACCTGCTCAAAGTGGCTTTGGTTACCATGCCACTGGTAGCGACTATTTCTTCCTGTCAGAAAAACTTCCTGGACGCAGTTCCGGAGCTTTCCCTGTCAGATGTGAACGCCTTTGATACCCCAGACCGGGTATTGGCTCAGGTAAACGGATTGTATTTATCTGCCAAACATGGTGCATTATTTGGAGGTCGTTATTTGATTTATAACGATATCCGTGCGGAAGAATTTCTGAATCGTACAGCCAATGGGGTAACCGGATATACCGTTTATCAGGGTACTAATAACTCCTCTGATACTTATGTTGGCAATTTCTGGACTCGGGGCTATTTAACCATTAATCAGATAAATCTGTTCCTGAAAGGATTGGATGACAATGCTTCTAAAATAGATCCGGCATTGGCCGCTAATTATAGAAGTGAAGCTAAATTTCTTCGGGCAATGACTTATCATGCATTAGTTCAGATGTTTGCCAAACCTTACATTTTGGATAATGGCGCCTCTAAGGCAATTCCTTTGCGTTTGCAGCCAGAAACAACTTTGGCGAATAATGACTTCCCTAAAAGTACTGTAGCCCAGGTTTACACTCAGATTTTAAAAGATTTGGATGAGGCAGAGGCCGGATTGCCAGATACGTATTCATCTGCACTTTTAAGAACTACCCGTGCTCATAAGAATACGGCCATTGCTTTAAAAACCAGAGTTTACCTGGCTAAAGGCGATTACGCAAAGGTAATTACAGAGGGAAATAAAATAGTTTCTGCCGCTGCTCCTTTTAAATCTAGTACCGGGGCGGCGCATGCGCTGCAGGCAAATATTACCGATGTGTTTAAAGCGCCTTATACTACTTCTGAGTCTATATTCTCTTTCCCGATGGCCGATACCAATGCTCCGGGTACTCAGAACCAGTTAGGTTATTATTTTAATGTCGGTAACCTGGAGTACGTGATCAATAAAAATGCACCGGGTATTTTTGCTAACGCCCAGTGGGGTGCCAATGATATCCGCCGTACCCAATTGACTGCGGTTCATACTCTTGGTACATATCCAACTAAGTTTAGTGGAGTTTCGCCTTATATTGATTTTGTACCTCAGATCCGCTATGCAGAAGTATTGCTGAACTTAGCAGAGGCAGAGGCAGAAGCAGGAAGTGCAATTCGTGCCGTAGAATTATTAAAGGCGGTGCACTTACGTTCAGATGCGGCTTATGTTTTTAGTCCAACTTTACTTTTAGATAAACCTGCTTTGATCAATGCAATTTTAACCGAGAGAAGAATTGAATTGTTTAGCGAAGGATTCCGGGCCAATGATATTTTACGCCGCGGACAATCTATTAATTCAATTGGAGCTGGTAGCTTAATTGCACCTACCGATCAACGTTATATCTTCCCTATTCCTGTAGGTGAAACAGATAGTAATAAAGGCTTATAGTAAGCCTTGAATGTCAAAAAGGGGTTGTTCCACAAGGACAACCCCTTTTTTATTTCCCTCCTATGGAGTACTAAGCTGTCACGCTGAACGAACCGTCATGCTGAGATGGAGCTAACCATCATTCCGTGAACCGTCATGCTGAGTTCATCAAAGCGTGAATTCCAAGAATGAGAGGCTTTTTTCGCTCTATGGTTCGACAGGCTCAATCATGACGCTGAGTAGTGCTAAATTGTCACGTGAGAAAATCAGTTCTTCCGGTTATAATAATTTATTGTCTGTATTAAATCACCATCTGAAGCGATATTGAGATTATTCTTTCGTATATATTCAGTAATAGTTTGGTCGGCTAAGATGGCCTGTAGGGCTTTAGCATCCCTTTTTACTTTATACATTTTTCCGCCCTTTTGGATGTAGTACAGGTCGGTAGATAAAATAGTCCGTACGGTTTTGGAATATCCATAGGGGATAGTTTCTGTAAAACTTTTATGGGTTAGTTTAAATAATTGAGCATCTCCATCGGCCAGTACCTGATAAAAAGTTTCGCGAGTAATCTTATCTGCGACCGGAAAGCCATTTCTGAAAACAAAGGGAACAAGTTCTTTTTCGTTATGCAGCAGAAACTCGGCCACTTGATGTAAAAACTTATAAGGTTTATTGTCTTTACCTCTAAAAATTACCTGTCAAATTTTAATGGAATATTGGGATATACCGTTCCATTAACCAATTTAACCTCTCCCCATACCCAGTCGTCAAATAGATAGGGCGATCCTTCAATATCGGTATAATTTTTTGCTACCAAAGGCGTACCAGTCAGTCTATCGGTACTAATGGCTATTTGGCATTGGCTTGCCAACTGAAAGCAACTGCAGCCATTAAGGTATAAAGAGATTTTTTCATGTCCATGATGAGGCCGTTTTTCTTGAAAGAAAAATACTGTTTTTTTCGAAAACAACCTCTACCCTTAGGTTTTTAAAACCCTCTTCCGGGTCGGAGCTGAGCACCACGGTTCTTTGCCTCTTGCGGTACTAGGTAGTCGATAAAAGCCTAAATCAATTTTTCCCGTTATAATGATTTATCACTTGAATTAAATCAGGATCTGAATTTATATTGAGGCCATTTGTTCGGATATATTCACTGATAGGTTGGTTAGTTAAGATTCCTTGCAGAGCTTTTAAATCCCTTTTAACTTTATACATTTTTCCGCCTTTTTGAATGTAATACAAATTGGTACTTAAAATAATACGTAGGCCTTGGGTTTGCCCATAAGGCGTAGATTCTGTAAAACTCTTGTAAGGTCGTTTTAATAGCAGTACTTCCCCGTCAGCCAGCACCTGGTAAAATGTTTCGGTGCTGCCTTTATCTACAGCCGGAAAACCATTTCTAAAAGGGTAATGCTCGGTAATTAGTGCAAATTCGGCAACGCGATGTAAAAACAGGTAGGGTTTTTCATCTTTGCCTCTGAAAGTTAACTGTCCGGCTAAAACCTCATATTTCAATGGAATATTGGGATATATGGTTCCATTGGCCAACTTTACCTTCCCAACTATCCAATCATCAAATAGGTAAGGCGATCCTTCAATACCGGCGTAGTTTTGAGAGATCAAAGGTGTTCCTTTTAATTCGCCGGCCATAATTGCAAATTGGGCATTGGCCTGCCAACTGAAAGCCACTGCAGCCATTAGGGTATAAAGAGATTTTTTCATGTCCATAATGAAAATCAGTTTTCTTGAAAGAAAAATACTATTTTTTTTCGAAAACCACCTCCACCCTTAAGTTTTTTAAACCTTCCTCCGGGTCGGAGGTGATAACCAGTGGTTCTTTACCTCCTTTGCCGGTACAGGAGATTCTTTTTTCGGCGATAGCATTTTTTAGCAAATAATTTTTTACGGCTAAGGCCCGGTTAAAGGAAAGTTGTTGTAAAAAACGGGCGGAGGCAAATACGTTGTTGTTGGTATGTCCGGTAATTCGCACCAACCAATTGGGATTCTGGTTTAAAAAGCTGATGAGCCGCCTTAACTCTGGGATGGCCGCAGGTAATATTTCATCCTTGTTAGGAGAAAAGTGGATATTGAAAAGAATGAGCTTTTTACCGCTGGCGAGTGTGTCTAGCTCAAAATCTAATTGGCTGTCCTGATTTAAATGCTGAATGGTAGTTGTTGAAAATAGATATTGAGGATGGGAAGCCGTGATTAGTAAAGGTCGGTTTCCGGGCGTTTCTAAGTGATAGTGCCCTGTTGCATCGGCAACGGTTTGTGCCAAAACCCTTCCGGTAGAATCTTCTTCAACAAGAATATGGGCCGGTAAATT
>DASQIU010000100.1:0-7388 GCA_035631395.1 Daejeonella sp.
AGGTGATTCTTATTCTGTTAAATTTCGCACTGCAGGAAGAGAATCCTGCGTTTTAGGCAACTTCTTTTTTCTAAAAACATCCGATGGATACAACTCATTTCCACCGGATGATCCACTATCTCTACTTCTTTACTTTCTCCAACAAAAGTTCCGGCTCGTTGGTGGTAATAAAATCCACATTTCTTTCCAGGAACCAATCCATCACCTGACCATCATTTACCGTCCAAACGTTTACGCTAAGATTTTTATGTTGCGCTTCTTTAATCCACTCTTCCTTTTTCTGAAGAGTCTTGAAATTATAATCCAGTCCATACATCTTATCAGACGCTAATTCTTCCGGCGATTTATCGCCATTCAGATAGGCCACTTTAGCATAAGGATCTAACCGCAACAGCTCTTTGCAGATATCGTAATCAAAGCTGATATATTCTACCCAAGCCTGGGCTTTGTGCTTTTTCACCAGATCGGCCACTATGCGGGTTAGGGCAATTCCTCTTTCCTTAGAAATGATGGAAGATTTTATTTCCAGGATCAGCTTGGTTTTGTTTTGTGAGGTTCCCTCTTGCAGATATTCTACGAGGGTTGGAAGATTTTCCCCGTTTGACAATTTCATCTGGGACAACTCAGCCGCAGAGGTTTTCTCAATAAAAACGCTGTTTAAATTAGGATCATGATGGATAAAAGGTACCGAATCTGACGACATGTGTACATCAAATTCACTTCCCATACAGCCCAGATTGATGGCATGTTTCAAAGAAGCGATGGAATTTTCGGTTACACCGGTATTTTTCCAGGCCCCGCGGTGGGCAATCACTTTATTTTTTATAAATTGATCATTTACGATCCGGAAATCACCTGTCAATTTACCCGCCGAAGTTTCAGCCTCAATCACCAGATTATACCATTTCACTTCCGAATTATTGTACTTTTTAAGCAGTATCAGCTGGTTATTTTTAGCGAGCTGAAACGCCTTTGCATCTTCGCCTTTCAGAATAATCTTTTTGATCGTAACCTCAGGATGATTCAACTTAATCAAAGCAATCTCACTTTTACCAGCCGAAAATGTATAATCAGTCAGTAAAATCGAAAGATTATTTTCCTGTGCAAAGGCTCCCATAGCCAGATAAATTAAGCCAATCAGACTTAAAAATGACCTTTTTAGTATTTCAGATATCATAAATTAAAAATCAGGTAAAGCTAATTGTTTCATTATAAATATTGCCAAAAGGATCGGTAGCTGTCACCTTCAACTCTTTGGTCCCGGCAGGTGGTTTCACAAAAAACAAGTGATCGGTCATATTCGGTTCCGCCCAGCCTCTAGCTGCCGGTTTGGAAGGCCCCAACAACGTTTCTACCGCCCAGGGATCTAAAGCGGTACGCTGCTCTGGCTTCCCGATTGATTTGCCATCGGCAAAACATTCAATTTTCCAGTTTCGATCATAATTCCAAACGTTGATACAAGCCTCTTCCGGAAAATCGCTGTGACGACCGGGAGCATAAATGCGGAGCTGATGCGATTTGGGCTTGCCAGTAGTTTTATAATACCAGGAGACTTTATCTCCATCAACCTCATAAACTCCGTAACCGTTTGGTGTTCCATCGCCGCAAATTTCGCCCGTCCACCAGGCGCCGCAAACCGTACCATGATTATGCTCCGTAATATTATCCTCAATCCAAACCTCATTAAAATGGGTATGGCCAGACATGATGTGTACTTGATAAGGCTTTAGAATTTCATACAAACGTTTCCGGTTTAATACCACGCCGGCCAGTTCATCCACTTTGGAATTCTCCCGGCGACTTTGTCCCGTATTGGTAGGAATATGAACGCTGAGCACCACCGTGGTACCGGGTTTAACTTGCTTTAAATCCTGCTCCAGCCACTGCAACTGATTTTCGGTGATATAGCCCATATAGCGCTTGGCTACGCCCATGTAAAACACATCATCCAGAACCACATAATGTATTTTACCGCGGTTAAAAGAGTAGTACTCAGGACCGAAATGCTGTTTAAACGTTTCCCCTGAACCTTCATCAGTCCGTGCGGTCAAATCCATATCGTGATTGCCGATCACATTGAAAAAAGGGATACCGCTCATCGCGATAGCTTTTTTGTAATCGTCAAAAAGATCGAAACGGTCAAACACCAGATCGCCGCAGCCGATGCCGTGAATCAGGGCATCTTTTCCGTAAGAATCTACCAGTTTTTTCAAATCGGGAGCAGATTCTGAAAGCAGTAGATCGGCATCGTGACGGTTTTGAATCTGAGGGTCTGCCCAAACCACAAAAGCATGCTTATCATCGCTTTGCGAAAGTTTTTTCAGCTCGAAATTGGCCGTAAAGCTACTTTTCGAATGATCAATTACCTTAAAGAATTGAGTGATGCTCTTTTCATGAGGAAATTCGTATCCGGCAGGTAAAGAGAGGTAAACAAACTGAGTATTTTTATTACTCAGTAATTCATAAGCGCCGCTGGCATCGGTTTGACTAATATTGATACCATCAGTTACGGCTACACCCCCAATTCCCTTTCCTCCGGAACTTACCCGACCTCTCAACGTAGTGGTCGACAAATCGGTTTTTCCGGGTTTAATGCGTTCTGCAGCCTGGCTTAACGTTGCGGGAGCCGCGGCTACGGCTACTCCAAGTAAACTCAGGTTCTTTAAAAAGCTTCTTCTTATCATTTGATTTTAATTGATTGAAATTATTGAATAGAATGTCCTAAAATTGGATTATCGGGTCAAAAGCGAAGCAGAAGCTTCAAAAATGAAACTTCTGCTTCTTGAATTTCACATTTCGACAAGCGCAATGTGACGGTTCTACGCAATTATTTTTCCCACCAAACTTTGGTCATCACATCATCACCACCCATGCGATCGGCTGCTAATTTATAATTATCCGCGTTATAGCGCCGCACATCATTATGATACATAAAACGGGTAGGCATTACCCCATTGTGGAACATGTAGGGAGTTTTGGGCAACTCAGGATATCCGGTCCGGCGGTATTCAAACCACTGCTGATAATCGTTGAAAAACAGGGCCAGGTATTTTTGCGTCAGCAATTGTTTCATGGTTCCATCAAAGGCCACGTTTGTATTGCTGAAGTAATTGGCCGGTACTGCCCCACCTTTCCATTGGGTAATGGCCGCGGTAATACCTTTTTCGTAAGCTGCTTTAGCGGCAACCGGGTCATTAAAATGCAGGGCTACTTCGGCCTTGATAAATTCTACTTCAGCATAGCTCATCATCACTTCCAAAATTTGCGTACCTAATGTATTTGAGACCATCAGATCGCCATTTGGCGTACTTGGCGTATAATCAAACTGAGATTCATCACCGGAGTGCGCTGCCGGAATTCCTTTATAGCCAATATCTACACTCACGTTATTTACCAAACGTTTAGCCTTGGTCATAAATAAAGCCCTGCGGGGATCTTCCATGCCATTTAAAAGCTCCACAAAATAATCGGCAAAAGCCTCAAAGTTCACATAATCCTGACGGCGGCCCCAGGCATAGCTGTATGGAGCTATTCCGGAAATTTTTACCAGGGCGGCCTGATCATTGGCGGTAAAAACCGGATATTTAACCGGATCTGCAATCATCGCTTTCAGGCGCTCATAGCTGTTAAATTCTGGTTTTTTAGACACCCGCAATAACATCCTCATCAAAAGTGAGTTATTGAATCTTCTCCATTTAGTTTTATCATTAGCATAAAGCAGATCGTCGCCGCTCATTACACCCGTACCGGCATAAATGGTGTTGGCCTCTTCCAGTTGCTGGATCAGGCTGGTATAAATATCCTTCTGGGAATCAAATTTAGGCTGAGTAAGACCTTCTTCGGCTCTCAAAGCCTCAGAATACGGAACATCACCAAAGCTATCAGTCAGGATGCCCATGATATAGGCCTTCAAGGTTGCAGCAACTGCTTTATAAACAGGCTGACCGTAAACTTCAGCCGCATTTTCCATTTCCCGAACATTACGGAGATACTGGTAACAAGTGTTCCAGGTTCCGTTTCCGGCCGTTTCCTGCACATCGTAACGATGCACGCCGTTAGCAACACTTGGAGTAGGCAAACCTACCTGCATGATCTGCCAGGTAAAATCATAACTTCTGCGGGTAAAATAGTCCGACATGCCGTATACAGTTGGAGTAACCAAACTGCCGGGCGTTACTTTCTGGATCAGGTTGGGATTGGTGTTCAACCCTTCGAAATCTTTGGTACAAGACGAAAAGCTGATCACACTGACAGCGGTTAATATGAGGATGAGTTTCTTTTTCATAATTTATTTTTTGTAATGAGGGGCTAAAAAGTCCGCACTTCAACAAGCACACAACTGGCTCAATGCGACATGTAACGATCGTTTTTAGACACCCTCATATTTTTCAATGCTGATTTTTAAATTTTAGAATTGAAGTTTCAAGTTCAAACCCCAGGTTCTTGGCGTTGGCATTTGTCCCATTTCCACACCGGGCATAACGGTAGAACCATTTAGGGCCGCGGTTTCAGGATCAAAAATTGGGAACTTAGAGATCATAGCCAGATCACGGCCATATAAAGCCAGGCTTGCTGAAGAAACGCCCAATTTCTGGATCAGCGCTTTAGGCAGACGATACTCAATACGGGCCTCTCTTAATTTCAGGTAAGAAGCATCCAAGCTATTGGTTTCTATGTTGGCCCGACGGAAATAATCGCCATACCAGGTATTAACAGCTACAGGTTTGGTATTTGGCGAATACGAACCATCGGCATTTAATACTACGCCATCGCCAACTACGGTTCCGGTTTCGCGGCCTACCAGAGTATGTTTTAGTTTACCCTGCTCGGTCATTTTATGGTGTGTTTGAGAATAAATCAGACCGCCAAATTGACCATCAAGCAAAGCACTAAAGGTGAAATCCTTGTACTTAAATTCATTCTGGAAGCCAGCTTTCCAATCAGCATAAGCGCTGCCGATTTTCTGTATATCGTTAGGTCTCGCTGCCAGACCGGTAGCAGCATCAAAAATTACTTTTCCTTCCGGATTACGAACCAGACCATATCCCCAGATATCGCCGGTGGTACCACCCTGAGTAGCAATGATCTGGGCAACCGATCCGCTTGAAGCGATGATCTGCTGATAACCCTGAATATCCTTGCTTAACTCCAGGATACTGTTGTCATTTTTGGCCCAGGTAAAAGTTGAGGTCCATTTAAAAGAAGGCGTAACCACAGGTTTTACACTCAACATAAGCTCTAAGCCACGATTACGAACTTTTCCGCCATTGATATAAGCATAGCTAAATCCGGTAGTAATATCCAATGGCACTCTTAACACCTGGTTATTGGTGGCATTGTAGTAAAAGTTGATATCGGCATTCACCCGGTTATTGAACATAAAGAAGTTCAAACCACTCTCCCATGAACGGGAAATCTCCGGTTTTAAATGAGCATTATGAAGCGTTGTTGGCGCTTGGGAAGATCCCGGGAAAGCGGTGGTACCGTAATACTTTTGTGTTTGATAAGGGCTGGTATCGGTTCCAACCTGTGCCCAGGATAATCTCAGCTTGGCAAAAGAAATAGCAGCCGGAAGCTTAAATATATCGCTCAACACATAACTGGTACTTACCGATGGATAGAAATAAGAGTTATTACCGTTTGGAAGTGTAGAAGACCAATCGTTCCGTCCGGTAATATCCATATAGATTTTATTATCCCAGGATAAGTTGACCAATCCGAAAACGCTGTTCATTTTACGCTGAACCAGATCATTATCGGCAATCGGGGTTACCAATGAATTGGATAATTTATAAACGCCTGGTAAAACCAATCCTCTGGCAATGGCATTGTTGGTTTTCACCTCGCTGCTCATCATATTGGCACCCAATGATGCTCTTAAGCCAAATTTGGGAGTCAATTTATCGGAATAACTTAATAAGGCATCGGTGTTTGATTCAAAGAAACCAACATCCTGCTGCTTATAATATCCTTGCGGGAAGTTTGAGGTATCCCAAGGTCTTTTCGTATTCCGCTGATCCTGACGCATATTTAAGCCGGAACGGATCATCAAATCAAATTTAGAATTGAAAGAATAAACTCCCTGAAGACTACCATCAAACGTATTGCTGTTTAAGCTATTGGTCATCTCATGGGCAATCAGGAAAGGGTTTTCAATATAGGAACTGAAAGGGTGGATCTGTTTGATCTGCTCCTGGCCCGGCTGCCAGCGTGGAGCGTACCAATTCAGGTCTACGTTAGGGTTCTGAAAGATCATGAAATAAGAGATCGACTGGTTATTATATCCAGTTCCCGGAAGGTTATCACTTTTCTTGTTGGTATAATTGAATTTACCATTCAGTTTTAAGTTTTTAGACAACTGCAAACTGGTATTCAAGGATGCTACCATCCGCTCAAAACCTGTATTAGGCATAATCCACTCATTTTTAGTATGGGTAAAAGATGCCCGGGCGGTAAACTGATCGTTTCCACCATCTAAAGCCACGCTGTTCATGAAATTGCGGCCGGTTCTCCAGAATCCTTTAATATTATCTTTATAAGGAACCCAGGGCTGGCGCTCTACCGAACGGCCATTAACCGTAGGATCATACTGATAATACATCTGCCCGTCGAATTTGGGGCCGAAGGCGCTGGATGTACTTCCGGTGTTCGCTCCATCTTCGGTCAATCCATAAGAATAATAAAGCTCTCCGGCTTTATTCCGGTTATTATTCCCTTGCCCGTATTCGTATTGCAGGTCTGGCCAGCGCAACACATCGCTGATACTGGTATTGGAATTAAAAGTAACCCCTACCCCCTTGCCATTCTTTTTACCCGATTTAGTGGTGATGATTAAGGCGCCATTGCCCGCACGGCTGCCGTATAAAGCGGTTGCGGCTGCTCCTTTTAAAACCGTTACCGATTCCACATCATCCGGATTGATATCAGAAAGTCCATTACCAAAGTCGATTGGAATATCCTTATCGCCGGTAACCCCTGCGCCATAGGCATCATTCACGCCCGAACTAACTCTTCCATTAACAATTGGAATACCATCAACCACAATTAAAGCTTCATTTTTAGAAGGGTCTAATGAGCGGTCGCCACGCAGATTGATCCGGGTGCTGTTAATTGGTCCGGAACCGGCCTGGGTGAGGTTTAAACCAGCCACTTTCCCTTTTAAGGCGTCAGACCAGTTATTGGAAGTAGCCTCGGTAAGCTGCGATCCGTCAATTTTGGTTACCGAGTATCCCAGGGCTTTTTCTTCCCGCTTAATACCCAAAGCGGTAACCACCACTTCGTTCAAAGACTTTGTGTCTTCTTTTAATTGAACATGGATAACATTGTTTCCTTGATATGAAACTGCAGCGGTTACAAAACCGATGTAATGAAATTCAATAACATCTGCT
>DASQIU010000101.1:0-3955 GCA_035631395.1 Daejeonella sp.
TATAGTAGCAGAAGAAGATATTGTTGCAATACTAGCTGAGCCGGAAGGAGAAGATAACAGAGTTAAATTGCTATTGGCATCCAGTTTCCCAGAAACTACATTAACAGACTGTTTAATATTGAGCATATTGCCCAAAGTAATAATCCTTCCGGGTGTACGGTTTAAATAAAAGTATTGCAAAGTCCTGTTTGCCGCACTACCGGTCTGGTTAAATCTTAAAGTAGCATTTCCACCATGACCCTGTACATATAGAGAAGCTTGCTCTGAACCGGTTATATATCCGGAAGCATTAATAGTTATGGTAGCATTTAGATACAGTTTGCCATTCCCTAAAACCAAGTTATTGTTGGCTGCAATATCTAAAGCTCCTACAAGAACCAACGAGTGATTTATTGGCATTAGAACGGGGCCGGCTCCTGGCATCCTATTTAAATCCAAGTTTTCAATGGTATATTCTGCAGAGTTATTCTGTGCAAACTTTAATTCTACGGGCAAAGCTCCATTACCATGTATAGCCAATGAACCATTAACACCTCCCAATAAAAATCCTCTGCAAATTAAATTCCCTGGCGTAGGATTGGCTCCATTCACACCCAGAGTTAAACGGGACTTGGCAAGCCTGACATGGGAACCCTCGGCTATAAAAAGCTCATCCCGAACAATAAATGAATTTTCAAAAGCTACTCCAGCCGGCCTAAGAACCCTAATACTACCAAAGTACGTTCCACCGGTCATCCGAACAGGATTAATTTCATCCCCCGAACCATCAATAATCAGATCAGAAGTATCTGAACCTGACAACTCGCCCGCACCTTTTAAATTCCTGATAACTGTTAAGGAGTTAAATGGGCTGAGCGCCAAACGATCTGTCACTTTGAGAATATTAATTTCCCCTAGAATTTGTACCATATTGGGTGAATATGAATCTAGAAAAGAGACTTTTTTTTGGTCAAGTTTATCAACAAACTCAGGCTTGTCTACAATAATGGAAGGATAATAATAGCTGCTTCCATCTGCCAGCAAAACTGCATTCTCGCTCCCGTTAAAATGAAAAATGGTTGCTGTACGTCGATAATTTTTATTCATGGAAGAACCCGGGCTGCCGCTGATATTGTCGGCAATCCGAATCACCAAGCCTTCATCAAATTCCCAATTATGCTCATTGATATGAATGGCGCCCAAATTCCAGCTTCCCTGACCTGACCAATAACTGTTTCCATGTAAAGATAGCGTACCCTTTAAGCCTTGGTGGATCCAAGTGGTCAGGGTTCCATGATTCGCTATATTCCCACTCACTTTTAAGCCAGATTCGTTCACTGTAATAATTAGGGTAGCTCCGAGCTCTATGGTTAGTCCGCCTAAAATATCGGCGGTTACCTGATTGAGGTTCACTGTGGTTCCGGAAGAAATTATTACCTCATCGCCAGGTAGAGGCGAAATTCCACCCCAGGTATTAACATTTGTCCAGTTACCACTAATTTGGCTTTTTTTAATAAGTGCAAAAGCCGGAACATTAAAAATGCCCTGCCAGCACAGAGCAATTAATAAGAATCTGTAAAAGCATATTTGCCGATCCATACTATACACCGTTAAAAATTCTTTAAATAGAAAAGTGATTCTGGAGCTATGTCATAAAAGTATCGAGGTTTTAAATTTGATATCTATCGCAAGGAAAACTATTCTTTAAGGTTTATAGGCCTGATTTTTTTTATACCGTAGGCTAAACCGGCCGCTACTAACAAACTTACACCGCCATCCAATGGCACGGGATCAGTGCAGAACGGATCGAGGAGGGGATCGCACTGCTGTGCCTGAGCGGTGTTTCTAAAAAAAAGAAAGCAAACACTGAACAGTGCCAGTACCCATATCCAGCTTTTGCCCGACATTTTAGTTTTTATAAAATTTAGCCCAACCCATAATTTGTTTGCTAGTAGCATCGCTAAGTTCAATAAAGTATATTCCCTGACTTAATTCTGAAATATTTCCTTTCAATTCGGCTTGCCGTTTAAAGGCAATCTCCTTCATTTTTTTGCCAGACATATTGTAAACGCTCATGATCAGATCCCGATCAGACGAATGAAAATTAACTCGAATTTCATTAACGGCCGGATTGGGATAAATGTTTAGAGTTGAACCTGTATTCTGACTTATAGCAGTCAAACCCCAATCCAAGGAAAAAACATTCGAATAAATCCAGGTATCTGCGCTCCCCTTCTGTTTTAAGCGATAATAACTCATTCCTTTTAGGGGATTCTTATCGACATAACTATATTCCAAACCAATCTGGCTTTTAGAAAGCACCTGTGCTATTTTTTCAAAAGCTTTTCCATCGGCTGATCTCTCTATTTCAAAAGGACTGTTATTCTTCTCGCCTTTGGGTATAAAGCTTAACTGTACTCCATTTCCTGTCTTTTTGGCCTTCAAAGTAATCGAGGCAGCAACGGTATATACCGGAGCTTGAAACACTAATTTAAAACGCTCGGAACCAAAGGTATTGACATTAGTTTTATCGATACTAAACTCATAAACAGGATTCAACTTTACATTCACTAATTTATCCAGGTAAATGTCTTTCAAAAAAACCTGGTACTCACCAACGCCTTTAAGGTCGGTAAAGATTAGTTTTACTGACCCGCTAGCAGCCGCATTCACCCATAATTTAAGTTCCGAAACTTTCTTGATTTCAGGCATGAAATTAATGGCCACATTTTTCCCATCGCTGGTTACACTGGATAAGGAAACACTGCTGCCAGAAAAATAGGTCACGTCAGCTCCTCCATAAACAGCCTTATTGCCTGTTTGAAATACAATAGCCGTTTCATCCACGTTTTTACTATCCTGCAAATGAAGGCGCAGCACTTGAGAAACAGGCTCAGTGTTGGCAGGAGCAGCATTTCCCATGATAGAGTTAAAAGCCAGAAAGGGCTCTTGAGGCAAACTTAATAACCTGACCGGTGAATTACTAACGGCCTTACTCGCTTCGGTAAAGGTTAAAAAAGTGCCCTCTGCCCGGGTACGCACATAAAACCCCTGACCCGGCTGGATATAAAATGAAATAGCAGAATTACCCGGAGGCGGGGCACCAGCAGGAAGGGCATTGGTCACCACCCCATTACTATAGGTCATCATTCCTCCGCCCGGTTTAATTATCGAAACCATGTTATCTATCTTGGTAATATCTGAGCGGGTAACTTTAGCCCAGTCTATTACCGCAGGATAAGGATTTCCAACTAAATTAAAGCCATTATATTCATCATCACGGGAACCGGTGTTGTTGGTAAAGGAAAGATCAACCCGTATATCTCCCTGGTTTATCACACCGGTATATGTGGCCGTAAGACTTTGCGGCGGATTGATACCCGAAGGGTCCAGAATCCGGTCTCCATGATAAAGTAAAAAATAACCTAAACCAGGCACAGGACTGGTTTTAATACCTGATGCTGGTAACGACTGGTATTGGGCCAGTACCCCATCCGAAACTTTTGCAGGTTCATAATAGGTCAGAATGGTTTCCTGGGTTGCCGGAGCATCAAATCCGGCTCCCTGACCCGTGATCAGCATTTTTTGCTGTAATTGCTCGAATATAGGGGCATTATTGACTGGGGAAGAGATCGTGCGGGTTCCCCGGTACGTAATATCTCCACCACTAAACCAGGACTCCACATTCACATTGTCGGTCAAATACTGGTTAGCCGAGGTTAAAACCCCGCCCCCACTGGGACCTCTGACATTGCCATTGGAACTTGCGGTAGATTCTATGGTTAAATTCCCATTAGAGATCAGCCGCCCCCGGGTAATATCCACCAGCTTTCTGATCCGGGTAGGTTGAGATATAGTGACCCCGCCGGGCATGGCCACACTGGTATTGACGGTTAATATGCCATTTAGCACACTGGGCAGTCCATTGCCGGTACTCTGAGCAACAGTGCCATTATAAGTATAATTGGCATCGGGC
>DASQIU010000102.1:0-2365 GCA_035631395.1 Daejeonella sp.
AAAAATCCTGATCCTCCGGCCAAAAGCGGTTAATTGCGAAATCATCCAATTGGCCCTGGTCCGTAAGTTGCTATCTGCCGTTGACGTAGCTATTTCTTTTAGATCTGCCGATAGATTAGAAACCGATTCCAGCAAACTATCTTTAGGAAAAGTTGACAATTTGCTGGTATCCGGCTTCAGCGAGTCCGGCCCATAATAGGCGTCCACAAAATCCGGATCATATTTTCCAATGCTTAATCCAAGTTTCACATATTGTTGTGCCAGTGTATTCAAATGCTGTTGTTCAACATCCAAACTTTTTCCGGAACGACAAGAAATAAGAGCAAGAAGTGAAATCCCAAAGATTAAAGATTTCACATATGAATTTATTGTTTTAAAGGCTGAGAACGTATTCATTAATAATTATCTTGATTTATCAGTTTTCTACTCAATTCATTTTTGGATCAAAAGTCCGCATGCAAAAAGCTTTTATTATTTTTTAGAGAATTTAAAAATTGCTACTTACTGCATCTTTTTCAATTACTTTAACCAACTCTACCAAATAAGCATAGCTTGATTTTTTGAGCAAACGCGTATCATCCGTATTAAATTGAATGGCTACAGCCAGGCCCATTTCCGGGAAATATGCGCACTCAGAAATATACCCCGGGAACCAGCCGCTATGACCATAGCCAAAGCCTGCTTCAGAAGGTTTAATTTGCATACCCAAACCATAGCGGTGATCTTTGCCGGTATTGGCTTTAATCCCATCCCGCATCGCCTGCCGGGTTGGCTCAGACACTGTTTTTAATGTATAGAATGCTTTTGCCCATTTAGCTAGATCATAAGAACTGGAAACAAAACCGCCTCCTGTCCATTCAAACTCGGGATTAAAAACCAGCTTATTTTCTTTAACGATGGGGCCTGGAAAAGGAAACGGACTTCCGGCCCTTGAATATCCTACCGCTAAACGGTTAAATGTAAATTTAAGAGAGGGCTCCGTAGCTTTAAGCTTGTAAGGATTGAGCGCATATTTTTTAGCCAGATCATACATTTTATTCCCGGTAACTTTCTCAACCAAATAACCTAAAATCAAGTAATTGGTATCTGAATATCCCCATCCGGCGCCGGCTTCAAATAAAGGCTTACGATCAAAGACATAGGAGAAAAGCTCCAGCGGTTTCCACTGACGGTACGGATCATTCTTTAATCTGTGCATAAAATCCCCCAACTGATAATATTCCTCAATCCCTGAAGTATGATTCATTAACATCCGAATAGTTACTGCATGGGCATTAGGAATACGACTAAACCAGCTTTCTGAACCCAGGTATTTAGAAATTGGATCATCCAGACCAAATTTGCCCTGTTCCACTAAATGGAGTACAGCCGCCACAAAAAAAGTTTTACCAATGCTTCCAGAAAGCATCCGCTGATCGGGTTGCATCCTTGCTTTATTCACCGAATCGGCCAGACCAGAGGCCAACCGAATCTCCTGGCCATCAGGCAGAATGGCCGTAAAAGTAACACCAGGAAAACGATTGGCCTGTTGTAAGGAATCCAGTTTGTATTGGAGTTGCTGCCTGAGTGCTACAGTTGAGGCAGATTGTGCACACAGGGAACCAACGGAAAGAAACAATAAAAATACAGAGCTAAACAAGTACTTCATGCAAAAAGATTTTTTATAATTATTTTAGATTTCCAGCTATTTAGAGCAATAAGCTTCCAGATAGTTTCAGTAGTATGGAAAATATTCTGCAAAAAAGCACAAACAGAAAGTTTTGAGCTTGTAAATTCCTGCCCATTCTGTTGAGCTTCAAAAATGTTACACCTACATCTGTCACCACAGGCTATTTTTGATTTTATCTAAAATCAGATCATGCTCGTAAAACAGTCGGAACCAGAGCTGCTTTCCTATAGCAGTAATTGTGTTATCGCACATTTTGTAGAAGGTACCTATCGCCAGGATGTACTCCGATCCTGCGACAGCTTTATTGTTAGCTCCTATTTCAGAAAACTGGAAGCCAATATACGTCCCAGAGGACTTTCTTTAAAATATGTTGCCGAAGGTCTGGAAACGTACCGCTTTCAAAATAAGCCACATCATGTTTCGGCCGGGAAATATATTCTGGCCAATGAAATGGTAGATGCCGGCGAAGTATGGATAAACAATGCCGACACCTGGTCTATGTGCGTAGACATTGACACACAACTGATTCAAGACATTTTGCAGCAATTAAACCAACCGAACAACCTGGATGCCTATACCGATCTATCCAGATATTATCTTACTCCCGAACTGCTTTTAAGAGAAACTGTTGCCGGCGCTCCCCTAAAATCATTTCTAAACACTTTAATTTCATCATTAGCCTCCGGAAATACGCCT
>DASQIU010000103.1:0-4495 GCA_035631395.1 Daejeonella sp.
GACTACTGATAGCATTGCCCGGGCAGCAGAACGGGCGGTACAAATTGCCAAAGTAAACGCCAAATTGCTGACCGAACCGGTAAAACTGGCTCCGCAGAAAGGCTATGGCGAGGTAAGCTGGAAAACCCCGATTGAAAAAAATGCCTTTGAAATTCCCATTAAGGAAAAAATAGACTTGTTGTTAAACGTAAATGATGCCGCGTTGAAAGGCGGGGCCACTTATATTAACTCCTCGCTGTTTTTGGTTAATGAGCAGAAGTATTTTGCTTCTACCGAAGGCTCTTATATCGATCAGGATATTCATCGCCTCTGGCCTACTTTTACCGTAACCAAAATAGACTCCAAATCGGGCAAGTTTGAAACCCGTAATGCTTTAAGCGCCCCCATGGGCATGGGCTATGAATATCTGATCCCTAAAAAGGAAGAAGAAATCAATTGCATTTTCACCCTGTACAAAAAGCGCTATAATATGCTGGAAGATGCCATTATAGCCACTAAACAGGTGGATGAAAAGCTGAAAGCCAACCGGTAGAACCCGGCAAATACGACCTGATTATTGACCCAAGTAATTTATTCTTAACCATTCACGAATCTGTTGGTCACCCAACTGAGTTAGACCGTGTATTAGGTTACGAGGCCAATTATGCCGGAACCAGTTTCCTGACTTTGGATAAATGGGAATCCAAAAAATTCAATTTCGGAAGCAAAATTGTGAATTTTGAGGCCGATAAAACCCAGCCAGGATCATTGGCCGCCGTGGGTTACGATGACGAAGGGGTGAAATGCAAAAACTGGGACATCATTAAAGATGGCATCCTGGTGAATTACCAGGCCACCCGGGATCAGGCGCATATTTTAGGCTTACCCGAATCGCAAGGATGCTGTTATGCCGATAGCTGGGACAGTGTTCAGTTTCAGCGCATGCCAAACGTATCGCTCAAACCCGGAAAAACGCCTTTAAGTCTGAACGATATGATCAAAAATGTTGAGAAGGGAATCTACATTTTCGGACGTAACTCCTACTCTATTGATCAGCAGCGCTATAATTTCCAGTTCAGCGGACAGCTTTGCTTTGAAATAACCAATGGTAAAGTTGGCGGATTATTAAAAGATGTAGCCTACCAATCCAACACCCAGGAATTCTGGAATTCCTGTACCGCTATTTGCGATGAACGCGATTATCGCCAGGGCGGATCTTTCTTTGATGGCAAAGGCCAACCCAGCCAGGTGAGCGCCGTTTCCCACGCATGTGCCACCACCCGTTTTAACGGCGTAAATATCATTAATACCGGGCGGAAGATTTAAAAATCCCCCGAAAAATTTAAAATAGGTTGTCTCAAAAAGGCAACCTATTTTTATTGCTCTTCCGAATTTGTAATTCGGAAGCCGTATCATAGGATTTGTAATCCGGTTTCTATCTTTCAATCCAAATTATATTGAATATCTTCGGTTTAAGGAATGGTTCAAAGAACCAAGGATAGGACTTCGGAGTTGCAAATTCCGAAGAGCGGAAATAGCACGATAAGCTATGAATGTGTTCGTATGTTTAGGACTTGAAAGTATCAGATCAGCAAACAATATTAAATTCTTTCAGATCATGAAAATCTTCATCACTCTTGTCGTATTCTTATGTTTCCATTTGCAAGCTTTCTCGCAAACTAACTTTGTTAGATTGAAGAACTCCTCAGATAAACAGGTGGCTTTTGTCAAATACGATGAATTTGGAAATTACCAACACTTTTCATTATCGCCAGGCAAAACAACCGAAATCCGCTTTGAACATGACTATCTAAACATTTTTGCTCTTGAAAATGACCGGAATGTCCCCTATTTTTTCTTTGATGGTGACGAGGTTGAGATCACGGAGGTCAACGACAACTACTATATATTTGATTGCAGCGATTTGCAACGTAAAAATGAACTTCAGCTTGCTGTCACAATCTTTAAAGCATTTCTACAGGACTCGCTGTTAAACAATAATACGCCGCTATTGTTAAAACAAACTGCAATTAAAATAGATTCAATTTTTTTATCGTACCCATTAACAAAAGTCTCCTCTAAATTCAAACCACTCACGCAATTGTTTTATCGATATGAAAGGTTGGGAAGAAAACAAAAATACAATGTCACTAACAATATCGAAGAACCTTTTGATCAGTATTGGCAGAAAGACTTCAATCATGCTCTTCAGTCTTATATCATTACGTTCAGAAGCTATGTCCTGACGTATATCCCTAAATTTTTAAACAAGGATACGTTATTAAAACATTTGAATCACAGATTTCAAAATGAACATAAGGAGATAGCCCTGTATACATCGATGCACATGTCTTATTATCGGGATAAAGCATGGTTTCGCACTCATTTTGATGAATATAGCTTTTTGTCAAAAGACAAAAATTTCTCTGAAAAGCTTTCTTATCTTAAATTATCGGACGATGTATCTAAAAACGCCGGAGAAATCATTCTCATCAATCCTGCGAAAGATACGACCACCCTTAAGGATTTATTTGCACAGCTTAAAGGAAAAGTAATTCTTATTGACCTATGGGCGAGTTGGTGTTTGCCCTGTATAGAATCACTGCCGTATACAAATGAACTTGCAAAATCGTTCGACGCAAAGTTGTTCCAGGTACTTTATCTCAACCTGGACCGAGAATTGCATTTATTTAATACATATGCAGCAAAGAATTTGAAAGGAAAACTAACCTATAATATTGTAGGGAATTTCAATTCATCCTTTGCCAAACTTAATAAGATTACTTCCATTCCACGATACATGATCATTGATAAGCAAGGAAGAATAGTAAATGCCTCAGCTCCGCCACCCACTGACGGTGAGCTGAAGTCAATGATTGAAAAATATCTCTAATTCATATAGTCATTTAGCAATGAAAGAAAAAATCTAAAACCAAATTTGTAATCCAGCTCTTCCGAATTTGCAATTCGGAAGCCGTATCATAGGATTTGCAATCCGGTTTCTATCTTTCAATTCAATTTTCTATCTTGAAAGTATGGCTTTCGCATATTCCGTCAAAGATCAGGGAGGCGTACATTTTGTTACGTTTACCGTTCATCAATGGGTGGATGTTTTTACCCGCCATTTGTATGTGGAGGAATTGCTCAAAAGCCTTATTTACTGCCAAAAGGAAAAAGGACTTGAAATTTTCGCCTGGGTTATAATGAGCAATCACTGTCATCTAATTATCCGGGCCAAAAACAATAATTTAAGTGATATCATACGGGACTTTAAAAAGTTTACCGCTAAAACTATTTATAAGGCTATTGCAGATAATCCCAATGAAAGTAGAAAAAAGTGGTTGCTCAGGGCTTTAAGCCATGAAGGCAGTATTTGGTTTTGGGAAGAAGGGTATCATGGAGAAGAGGTGCTGACTATGGACTTTTATAATATAAAGTTAAATTATATACATCTCAATCCGCTAAGGGCAGGTATCGTTGAGAAAGAAGAAAATTATCTTCTTAGTAGCGCCGGTGAAATTTATGGTTTAAGAAAAAGCCGATTGCTTTTGAGTACTTTTTGGTAAGGTGGTTCACAGAACCAGGGATAGAGCTTCGGAATTGCAAATTCCGAAGAGCGGGGGTCTTAATTTTAGCGCTCCTTGCAGCCATATTGTATCAATCAAGGCACCTGACATTCTTAAAAAAGAGAATAAAAGAGGAAAGCAAATAAGCTAATTCCTCCCAAAATAAAACCTGCGAAAAAACAATCCGGTATAACCGGTAGATTATTATTTAGAAAAGCAGGGGTCGGCAATCATCGGTTCCGCCAGCCCCGCTTTCCGCTGCAAATCCTCATTCCGCTACGCTCCATTCCGGGTTTTCCGCTATAATCGGGTTTAAGGATGAAATGTTTTCCCTACTAGGTTTGAACTTAAAAGGCATCTGCATTTAGGACGCTCCTTCGGAGCGGATGAATTTTTATAATTAAGCTATAAACAGGTTATCCCTACCGGGATTTTATTCCTCCTACCGGATTGTTCCACAAATTTTTCCTGATTTATCAGCGTTTTTATCTGCGAAAATCCGCGTAATCTGCGGGAGAAAAATATAGCCCGCAGATGCCGAATTGCCGCTGATTTTATTTTCTCGCTAAGATGCAGGGCACAAAAAATATGCTAAACGCTCCAAATAAGGTTCATAAACCCGATTGCAGCGGATACCGGCCAGGTGGCTAAGGCCGGTGCAGTATGAGCGGAAAGCGGGACTGCTCTAAGCCAAAAGCCCGGAACCTGAGTTTTTCTAAAAAATAACTATGGCATCCCAGAAGTAGAAGCGCTACACAATAAAATATCCCTATTTTCTCCATTACCCATACAATACGGGTTTATACCGAAACGTCTTTGCAAAAACATATCATTAAATGATTTCTTCTTTGCGGCTCAGTGTCTTGGCGAGAGATAAACAACAATCCTCCCCCACCCAGAAAATCAACACCTTAGCTCAAAAAAATCAATCCCCCTTTATAAAAAAGAAA
>DASQIU010000104.1:0-4988 GCA_035631395.1 Daejeonella sp.
ATACTCAGCCTTTTTTCTGCCGCGAGATTATTTTTTTCGGTATAAGCCTTTTTGCTTATTTCTACTCCCGTTAGTTTATCAGGGAAAGTAGTGTTTGATTTTGGAGGAATATGAATAGAAAGCAAGCTAAATGATACTTCATTTTTATCATCTGTAGCTTCCAGTATAAGTCCGGGCAAGCCATTTAACTTCCAGGGGCCTGATGATAATGGGATAGCAGTAGTAAACCATGCTTCATAATTTCTGCCTCGAAAAGTACCCAATGCCTTTTGACACTCGTACCCTGCAATTATCTTTTTATTATCTTGAATTGTCCAGTTAATTGCCTTTAAAGTATCTCTTATTAGAAACACCTCCTCCTCTTGTGTAATTCTTTGCTCTGTCAAAAATCCACTATTATAATCCTTTATCATTAGATTACCTGCACGGGATTGAAAAGCAGAAAGATTCCTTTCTAAGGATTTATTTAAAGCGGCTTTAGAAACACTGCCGTTGTCTACATCCTTGACGATGGTTTTTGCACTACTTTTCGAATATAAGGATGATGATTTGCTTAATAAGAGCAGGGATTCGGATATACTGTATCTTTTGGGCGATCCAGAATCATCCTGATAGGCAATTTTTTGTTCATAGATAATTTCTGCAATTGCTTTTGTCTGACCATTGCTATAGTTAAAAATCAATGTCAACAAAAATGTTATTGGTAATATTCTTTTTAGTAACATAATCCTTATTTCAAATGGTTTGATAATAAAAATGTCACACTAAGATACAATTACCCTTACATTATATAACCATTTTAACTTTTATTAACATATTTTAACAAAAACTGAACACCTGAAGCGAAAAAGAATGTCAAACACGGCCCAAAATAATGAACATGTGGCCAAGCCGCAAGGCACTTCCAGATCTTCAGACAAATAATGAGCCGCACAAATCCCGAAACAATCATCGGCAAAGGTGTTAGTTATGAAGTTTGTATTATTCGCTCGGTTCGGGTCTTCACGAACCGGTTAATGTCAATTCTAAATTGGTCAATAAACACGCTTCAAACTTTCCAAAAGTTTGGAACTTTTGGAAAGTTCAAAAAAACGAAAACGGCTGACGAAAAACGGCAAACGAAAGCCCCTACTGTTTCACTTCCTCCACCCCAAAGGTGTTATTACGAAGTTTATATTCCAGGATTTTTTTCTGGCCGGTTGGTTTTTTAACACTATCCGCTTCTTCAAAAAGAGGGAATTCCCGCAGCAAGCGGCCATCTTTAATATATACTGAATCCTGACCGCGATAGGTTTTCCGGCTGGACGCACTCAAATCCGGGAATCGTAACTCCTGCGAAGAGCCATTATCTGAAAACTCATATACATACATTTTCAGATGTGAATTGGGGGTTTTAGCCTGAATAAACAGTTCCGGATTGCCGTCTGAATCCATATCCATATTCCACACATCCACTATCTTTCCATCCAAATCGCCGCCCACTGAGCGATACTTCAAATGCGTAGAATCAGATCGCAAGATCAAATAGGCGCCCAGCGAATCTACTCCCCGGCCCCAGCTAAATACATCAAAAGTTAATCCCGGTTTTACCTCTATGGCCTTATGAAACCTGAAAGGTGCCGGCAGTTTGGCTTGGAGTGATTCTTGCGGAACCACCGCATTTTCATTTTTTTTCTCCTGACAGGCACTCCATAAAACAACGCTCAACATCAGGGCAAACAGTAATTTTATTAGTTTCATCTATAATCCGAATTAGATCAGTTTAAAAGTAAACGAGTTGGAATTTCTGTACGTGTTTTTCCAGGCTGTGCCATAAATACCCGCAAATCTGACTGGCCGCCGGCCTGAAAATAGCGAATCTGTATTTTATGTAGTCCCTTTAACAAATTTGTTGCACCGGTTAATTCAAAACTGGTATGGCGGCCATCATTATCTACCACCAAAGCCCCGTCAATCCAAAGCTGCGAACCATCATCAGAAGAAGTGGTGAATGCATAAATCCCATCTTCCTCTATTTGAATATAACCTTCTAAAATAAGCCCATAAGTACGGGATTTGTTGCGGAATTTAGTCAAATTAATAACCGTACTAATTCCGCGTTCAGTAGCTTTCAGTGTATCCACTTCGGCGGTAGAGGCAAAATATCCGGGTACGTAATAGTGTTTTAATCCCGGATTGGATGCATTTGTTTCAATAGCCGGCAATGGCAAGGCATTACTCAGAATAGTTGTAGTAGTGGCACTTCTTTTTCCGGAAGGAGTTACTACTACGGTCTTCAACACACGCTGATCATCAGCCGGAACGCTAATCTGAATGGGTTTTTCGTAAACATATTCCGTTTCCCTTGGCGGATAACCATCAATGGTATAGTATATTTTAGCGCCTTCCACCGGACTTTTATAAGTAAGGGTAAACTCAGCACCCAACATGGTAGTATCTTTTGCACCTATGGCGGTAGGCACCCGGTACATGGTTTCGGCAGATTGATCCAAGAGCGCCAAATGCCGCGGAACCCGCTCCTCTTTAAATTCCTTTAAATTTTTCCGATCCGGTGCCGTCCAGGCAATTTCAGACAGCGAATACAAGCGGGGCAACACCATATACTCCACATGAGCCGGAGTTTTCATGTACTCGGTCCAAACATTGGCCTGCACGCCAATAATATATTTTTGTACATCCAAAGGTAAATCTTCCGGAGTTGGATTATAATTGTACACACTTTCCAGGGTAGATAATCCATGAATGGCCAAAGGTTCCTGCACCGGATTACCCTGATAATGATCAAAATATACTTTCGAGCCCGGCGTCATAATGGCTTTATGCTTTTGTTTTGCTGCCGCGATGCCGCCTTCAATTCCCTGCCAGCTCATTACGGTGGCATTCGGCGCCAGTCCACCTTGCAAAATCTCGTCCCAACCGATAATCTGACGACCTTTGGAGTTTAAATATTTTTCGATCCGGTGGATAAAGTAACTCTGCAAACCATGTTCGTTTTTCAACTTATTATCACGGATACGTTTCTGGCAATATTTACACATTTTCCAATTGGTTTTGGGGGCTTCATCGCCGCCAATATGGATATACGTGCTGGGGAACAGGGCCATCACTTCATCCAATACATCCTGAAGAAAATTAAAGGTTTGCTCTTTACCGGCACAATAAATATCCGGAAAGATCCCCCATTTTTCGGCTACTTTAAAGGGACCGGGCTTATCGCCGCAAGCCAGTTCCGGATAAGCTGCCAAAGCGGCTACCGAATGGCCGGGCATTTCAATTTCGGGTATAACGGTTACGTATTTTGAAGTAGCATAAGCCACCACCTCTTTTACTTCTTCCTGGGTATAAAATCCCTCGTATGGGGTATTGTCAAAACGCTGGGGGAAACGATCATGGAAATGACCGATCAGAGTTTGATCGCGGGAACCTCCTATTTGAGCCAGTTTGGGATATTTTTTGATCTCAATGCGCCAGCCTTGGTCTTCGGTTAAATGCCAATGGAAAGTATTGAGCTTATATTGAGCCAATAAATCGATGTATTTTTTGATAAAGGTCACCGGAAACATATGCCGGCCTACATCCAGGTGCATGCCCCGGTACTGATAACGTGGTTCATCCTCTATAATTACTCCATTAATTTTAAGTTCTGCTCCTTTTTGCACCGGGAATAGTTGCAACAGGGTTTGCAGGCCATAAAACAGTCCGGCGCCCTTGCCGTTCACATCAATCTGGTTAGGAGTTACGGTTAATGAATATCCCTCCGGATGCTGGCCTTTATAACCTGCAGATGAAAAACGGATAATCCCGGCAGGCGCTTTAATAAAGTTTTTAGCTACCAGAAGATCCAACGAATAAACGGTTTTCAAATACTCCTGAAAAAGTAGGGCAATCTTTTGATCTTCTGCATTTTCAAACAAAATTGCATAGTCCTTGCCAAACACAAACTGGCCTGGCTGTATGCTGATGGATTTAGGAGCGGGAATAATTCCCAGATTTGGATTAGAGGTTTGTGCTATACCGCAGAAACTGAATAGAATAAAAACAGATGTTAAATAAAAAACTTTCCTCATTAGCCGTGCCTAGGGTTGATTTTTCAAATCTATAAAAATTAAGCTTTTAGCCAAATCGGGGTGATTGCAAGAAGTTCCGAAGTCTCTCTACGGATTCTTAATGAGAGAGAATCTCCAGACACACTCCTAAACAAACTCATTGTTCGTTGCAGACGATCTTTAAAGACACCATTTGTTTTTTTGAAAAGCAAGGGACTTTACCTATCGCAACCGATAGTCCCGCTATCCGCTGCAAGTTTTGCCCTTGCGGAGCAAAAGCTTTCCGCTGCTATCGGGTTTAAAGGGCAAAGACGGTGGTTCTTGGGGCATTATTAATGTGCAATTTGATAACAAAAAACACCTTTTGGGTGTCGCCCCGCTGGGGCTAATGGGCCGGATTCTTTTTTTACTATAAATCTATCATCCCTACGGGATTGTTTCTGATTTGCCCAAATTCTTTTAAAATTCCATTCATCCTAAAATCCAACAAATCCTAATTCAGACATTAGATTCGTCCAATTCGAGCAAAAAGAAAGGCTGCCCAACTTTTAATAGAGCAGCCTCTCTTTATTTACTTGAAGATTTTTTTTCGGCTTCCGGTGGTTTGTTGTGTGTTTCCAACTTATGCGGACGCCTTTTACCAAAGCTATTATTGGCAATTTTGCCTCTTCTGGTTTTCATATCTCCTTTTCCCATAATGATACTTTTACTAAATAATGCATCATGGGCCGGGAATGTTTGTTATGAAGCAGAATTTACCGACTCATGCTCTTTGGCGGCCAGATAGCGCTCGGCTTCCAAAGCAGCCATACAACCCGTTCCGGCGGCGGTTACCGCCTGACGCCATAATTTATCCTGGGCATCGCCGCAGGCAAAAACACCTTCTATATTGGTTTGCGTACTATCTGGTTTGGTAATCAGGTAACCGGTTTCGTCCATATC